>VEPD01000449.1 GCA_012027035.1 Ruminiclostridium sp.
ATGATGGCCATCGGGTTTGAAAAATTGAAGAAGAAAGCGCCAGGGCATAACCTTTCAATATCTCTTGCAATATCAAGCATGGCGGGAATCATCCTCATAGCCCTGGAAATTCCGCCCGGCATGGCAGTATCGCCTACAGGCTGGTATATCCCATACTTCCTCGGAATAAATACGTCCCGCTCCCAGGCGCGTCTCCCGCCGACGCCGATGGTAGTGACAACATAGTCGGCTTCAGGCAGGACATCGCAGCGGTCAGTGGAGTATGAAAGCTCAATATCCGCATTTTTTGCCTCCAACATCTTTTTAACAAGCTTTGCGATCGAATCGATCACTTGAGCGTCTATATCCACTAATGCCAGATGCCACTTGTTTTTCCCGGGATTTTTGATCAGATCCATTACAAGCCCTTGCGTAAACATAGCGCTTCCGGCGCCTATAATAACCAATTTCTTTCGCATAATAATATCATCCTTTTTTATCTATATTGCACAATAAGCCGTAAAACTTATATGATTATTGATTATATAAATATTCTAAATTATAATTTAGTTAAAAGGTATATACAAACCTATTAAATATATGGACAAATCTATGAAGCTGGGGGAAGTATATTTTGAAATACCAGTCGGCATACCGTTTACCGGATATTGATGATAAGGGTTATTTAAGCAGAGAAGAATATCTTCTGGTCAATTGCGCCGGTTATTACGAATTTGATGAGCCTTATGGAGCAACATACAGAAAGTACGGAAGGAAGGACTATTACCTTTCCTATAACAGTAATGGAATTATGAAGGTTAAAGCATGTGGAGATATGTATGAAATAGAGGGAGGCACCGTCCTTATTTATAAACCTTCCGAAGAGCAGTATTACGGCCAGGCAAATAAATATCCGATTTCCAACTATTGGGTGCATTTTACAGGCTATGGCGCTGCTGAACTGTTGTTAAAGGCCAACCTCGATAATGGAAATATATTCTATATAGATATTAACAACGAAATACCTGTTTTGTTTGAAAAATTGATAAATGAAGTTGATGAAAAAAAGTATAATTATGAATATACATCCGCAGCATTTCTTTTGAATATTATATTTGAGATATCAAGGAGGCTCCGGTTTACCAGCGCTAATAAACACGAAAGCGACAGGGAAAAAAGAATTAATCAATCTTTGAGTTATATACACAAAAATTATTCAAAGGATATCACTATTACTGAACTCTCAAATATGACAGGAATAACTGTCAATTATTACTCAAATGTATTCAAAGAACTTACTGGAGTCTCACCAAAACAATATATAATTAATTTCAGGCTTCAGAAAGCAAAAGAGCTAATGTGTAATACAAACCTTAATATCCGGCAAATAGCTTCTCTTATCGGCTTTGATGACCAGCTTTATTTCAGTCGCCTTTTTAGGAAATATGAGAATCTTTCTCCCTTGGATTATATTAAAAATAAAGCTAATTCAGATAGTATTTAATGAGTAGCACTTTGACCTTATATCTTTTATTTCACTTTAAACTTCTTCTTAAGACCTCCCGCCATAACTTCAAAAACCCCCGGTTCTACAACAGTTCTCATATATTCATCCAGTAATGAGAGGTCGTCAGGAGTTAATGTAAAAGATATCCTCTGCTTTTCTCCCGGCTTGAGATTTACTTTTTTAAATCCCCTCAGGGTTTTGACCGGGGTTGTCACACTGCTTACTTCATCATTTATATATAATTGAATAACTTCTCTGCCTTCCCGGTTTCCAACATTTTTAACATTCACACTTACAGTCGTTTTATCGTATGGACTGATTTTATTCGGGGTCACATCCAGATCGGAGTATTCAAACTCCGTATAACTAAGTCCATAGCCAAATGCATAAAGTGGATTAGTATCCATGAATACATAGTCCCTGCCTGGTTTTTCGAGTGAACCGGGTTCATGGTAAAATCCCCTCGCCGATGGTTTATAATTATAATAAATAGGTATCTGTCCAACAGTTTTAGGAAACGAAACAGGTAATTTCCCCGATGGGTTGACATCCCCAAAAATAATATCGGCCAGGGCATTACCACCTTCTTCACCCGGATACCAAGCTTCGAGAATGGCATGTGCATTTTCCGATATCCACAAAATGCTTAACGGTCTTCCATTTACCAGCACAACTATAGTGGGCGTTCCGGTTTTTACCAGCTCCTCCACCAGTTCCTGCTGAATACCCGGCAGTTCAAGATCTGTACGGTCATATCCCTCGCCGCAGGTTGCAGCATTATCGTTACTATCACACCAACCGATACCGCATTTAATCATACTTGCGCATCCTACAGCCACAACTGCAACCCTTGAGCTTCTGGCCGCCTCAACAGCTTCACTGAATCCGGCTTTTGATAATTCATATATCCCACATCCCTTTGCATATGACACCTTTGTTTTAGGTGAAACCTTATTTCTGATACCCTGCAGAAGTGTGACAGTCCCTTCCTTTTCTATACTGTAATCACCCAGCTGTGCAATATCAGCATTCGGACCTATAACAGCAATGGATTCAATATCTCTGTCCAACGGCAAAAGACCGTCTTTATTTTTGAGTAATATTATAGACTCATGAGCAGCCTTAAGAGCCAATTTTCTATGATTGTCACAATTTATAACCTCGGCTGCGCGCTCCACGCTTACATATGGGTTTTCAAAAAGTCCTGCCAGGAATTTAACCCTGAGTATTCGTGAAACCGCTCTATCTATTAATTCTTCTGCCACCTCCCCTTTTTGGACAAGCTTCATGAGCCCTTCCCCGAAAGCTTGTATGCTTGGAGCTTCCATATCCATGCCCGCATTAAGCGCTTGTTTTCCCGCCTCTTCCAGTGTTTCTGCAGTATGGTGCATATCTACAAGCATATTAATAGCCGTAAAATCGGAAAATACATAACCTTTAAAACCCCATTCATCACGAAGAATCTTTGTAAGAAGCATTTTTGACGACGAGCAGGGTATCCCGTCAAACTCACTATATGCGGGCATGACCGATAAAGCGCCCGCTTCCATTACAGCCGCTTTAAAAGGAGGAAGGTAGAGCTCCCTCAGTTGTCTTTCGCCTGCAGGTACAGGCGACAAATTGACTCCTCCCTCGGGACTGCCATGTGCAGCAAAGTGTTTGACGGTAGCTATTACATGTTCTCCATCAACTGCCGGCCCTTCACCCTGGATTCCTTTAATGTATTCCACTCCCATCCTGGCACATAGGTATGGATCTTCTCCATATGTTTCTTCAGTCCTTCCCCACCTTGGTTCCCGCGCCAGATCAAGGTCGGGAGCCAACACCTGGGAAACTCCGACTGAGCGTGCTTCTTTCGCGGCAGCAGCTGCAATATCCCTGAACAGATCAATATCCCATGTACTCGCCAGTCCTATAGCTTGCGGAAAAATCGTTGCTCCCGGGGACATAAAGCCATGCAGGCATTCCGATATCACAAGCGCTGGAATCCCAAGACGAGTGTCGTCTTTCAGAAATTTCTGCAATTCATTAATAGCTTCGGCGCTATCCTCAGGATTAAGGTGGGGAACCTGCATTGCGCCGATTCCCATATCTTTAAAAAATTCTTGAGCAAGCTTGTGCGAGAACTTTCCATCCTTTAAAAGCTGTGTGATGGAATGCATGCCCATTTGCCTCATTTTTTCTTCAAGGGTCATTCTGCCAATAAGATCTTCAACCCTTATTTCGATAGGCTGACCAGGTTCCAGGTATTTTGGCCTGGATTTATCGTTCATATCTATCCCTTCTATTTTTATCACCCCATTAAAAACATCGTCCCTTTTTGGTAAAGGCAGTTAATCATCATATCATCTTTATAAAACTAAAGAAACTGATTAATACGTTCCTTTTCAATAATCAGTTTCTTCTTACTGCTTAAAATTCTTTAAACTCTATATGACCTTTAAAAATTCCTCTTGATTGACAGAACTATTTATATTGCCTTCTACTTCCATATAATTCTTTATAAACTCTCTTATATCATCCTCTTCAGCTTCACTTAATGGTTTACAGGGATACGTCACATTTTTTCCCGATAGCCCTAAAAGGCTGATTGCAAATTTTTGAATGCTTATATGAGATGTCGATAATTTGTTGATATTATTAAAACTGCTAACTATTTTTTGAATTTCAAATGCTCTGTCTATATTTCCGTTTTTAGCCTCCTTATATAAATTTTTATATATGTTCGGCATAATAATACTATATACCGGAGTTAAACCGTCTGCTCCTATTAAAAAGCTAACCGCCGCAAGCTCTGGATTCCCCTGGAATATTTTAAAATTCTTCCCTTTTAAAAGGAACATAAGCTGCTGGAATTGTATCCAGTTTGAACTGCTGTCCTTAATGCCGATAATATTTTGTATATTTGACAATTCCGCTACCGTTTTGGGCAGAATATTGACCTGCGTATTGGCAGGGATATTGTATATCATGATTTTAACGCTGGTACTGCCCGCAATTTTCTCAAAGTGTCTTATAACCTCCGACTGGCATGAATTTTTTATATAAAACGGAGGGGTGACAACTGCTATTTCTCCACCTGCCTGCTCAAGCATCTTTATATTTTCTACAACCTTTCTTGTACCGGAATCCATAACCCCGCAGAAAACCGGCACCCGTCCCCCGACCTCCTCTAACGTAATATTGATTGCCCTATTCCTTTGTTTTGCTGTAAGACTCATGGTTTCCCCGGCGGAACCCGCGATAAAAATTCCGTGTAATCCATTGCTTATACAGTAATTGATAACTTTTCTCAAGCTTTTTTCGTCAACATCCTCATTATCTTCAATCGGTGTAATAATCGGGGGTATAATTCCTTTAATCGCATTAATATCCATTTTCTCACCTTCAATTGTGATTAATATAGCTTTTCATTTCCCAATATTTCGTGCAACTGTGATTTGAACTGTTTTGATATGGTCAGGTCAAAAAGGGATTTCCCAAGACGGCGCATCGCCATAACCGATGCTATCCATGAATTTGTCCATCCTGATTCCACACACCACGCGCCCCATCCGATATCAGCCGAACTGCCCCAATATTCCCACAATTCATAATCAAAGCCTCTCATCCATGCTCCATCCAGATATGGATGGGCTGAAGAGCATACCTGAATACGGCACAGAAACTCCGCAAGCCGGTTTTCTGCCTGTTTTAGCTTCGCGTCGCCCGTAGCTTCCGCTGCCTCATGAAGTCCCAGAAATGCAAAATTAGCAGTATAAAGCAGGTCGCAAACCGTATCACCGTTCTCCTGGATCAGCGAAGCCTCATTGACGCCATATGTATCATTGCTTTGCGGCGGCGGGTAATTGCCGTTTTCAATCCTGCCTATCTTTTCACATATAGCTCCGCACGGCTGCATCTGTTCCAACAAATTTTCAGCCATTAAATTTAACCAGCCGCGATGTTCAGGAGTATCCTCAATACGTACAAGAAATGCCAATGGAAGCAACATACGCGCCATCTCCTGGGTAATTCCATTTGTCCATCTCCAGTTTTCCGGATAGGCCTCCATTGTCATTTTTATAGCATTTTTAGTATTTTTAAAGAACTCTTCATAGCCTGTCAGCGCATACGCCCATAGGTTTGCCGCCCATAGATACGCCTGGTAATGAGGAGCATATTCAATTACTTCGGTATCCCTGTAATATTGCCAGCCACGCCCATCGGCAAATGAGTCCGGGTATTTCAAAGAACTTTCCCGGAACCCCAAAGGTCCGGTTGTTCTAAGATTGGCAATGAGACACTTTATGATTTTTTCATTCCATCTATCATTTTTAAATAAAGATTGAGCCGCAATTGTCGATAAGATGACATTGGCATTATCATCTCCATAGAATACAGGGTTCCGTTCAGTCCAGTTATTAAGCCCGTAAACGGGGGAATCCGGATTGTCCTGGAAAAAATCGGGAGCCGACCACACATAATCAAAAATTTGCGTAGCAAGCTGCCTGCTTTCAGGATTATGACTTAATGCCCAATCATAAGAAAATACCATTCCTGTCTCTGCCGTACAATCTCCGCGAATGCATATTCTTCGCATCTGTCTTCCCTGATAATCAATGCCTGAATTAAAACCTTCGATTGCGCCTCTTTTCCAGTCCATACTGTAAATAATATTTTCTCTGAACCAATCAAAAGACTTTTGCAAAGTTTTATTTTCTATATCCTCATGAAGCTTTTCATCTCTTTCCGCCTGTAAACCAACTACCGGTTTCCACGATAGATCGGGAATGCTATCAGTCTGAGCAAGCCACCCGAGCAATCTTTTCCATAGGATTTTCCATGCATATACAGGCCCGTATCTCCCGGTTACAAACTGACTCAACTTGCTTGCTGCAACAAGGACGTCATAACCAGGCAGTTCAAATAACACCGGGGAAATCTCGGCGGGTAATCCGAATACCGCCTTATGGTACCCTGCGACTCTTGCCGCGACTAAATGCGGCGAATCCGCCTTTACCGGGAGTACCCAGCATCCATGCTGATTTAAAATTAAATTTTTCTCAAGCGAAGGCGCGAAAAAGTCCGACGAAACTACCGTACGCTCCCACTGGGTGCAATATGGCTCCCCTGTTTCAATACCAGGTAATGACGCGGGATATTCCAAATAAATCCTTAACTTTTTTGAAACAGCTTTTTCTAAAAGCTCATGACCAAATTCAATACCTGCGCATGGATATTCATCGGCAAGAATTAATACTCCTGAACCTTCAGGCGCTTCATTCAATGCATCATAAGCGTTTTCGCACCGCAGACAGTCATATCCCGAATTAACCAGAATACGGTAAAGATCATTATCTTCATCACATTTTAAAATTATACGTAAAGCATTTTTCTTAACACTGTTTTCTATTGTATCCATTTCGACCCATCTCCCTCAGTTAAACTCAATTCCAAAAAGCTTTGCCTGTTTAAGCTGGAATTTTATAATAATTGGCTCATTTCCATGATTTATACTGTCTTCACCCTTCCATGTCACCGGAATTGAAATACCATCCCCTGTGACCGGATTTGCTTCTTCAAAACACCTGATTGGTTTTGAGTTTTTTTCTGTTCCATATACTGCTGCCTTTATGTAGCCTGTAGGCTTAATTATTGCATTAAGCCTTATTTTTTGCCAGGTAGTTATTACCGGCACTGTCGAAAACTCTCCTTCCTCTTCGCATTCCAATGCTACAAGCCTGCCTTTTGGCCATACCGCATATCCTTTGCAATTTCTTACCCCGTTGAATAAATGCCTTTCATCAGGGGGATTTCTTGGATATTTATGCGGAACTGCATATCCGTAATATGGCAGTCCCCAAATATTACCCGGCAGCTCAACCAGATTAATGCCGGAAAATACTCCGCAGCCGTCACATGTCCCGGGTAACCCTGAATCAATTACCTGACCTCCCGGGACCTCAGACCAAACCCATCCGTCAGAACTTGAAAATAAATAAACTTCAAATGAATCGCTTTCCATTTTCCACTTAACCGGAAACATAATATGGTTATCATTACAGCCAGGGACTGTTGTTTTTGAGTTTGCATACCATACATGGCCCGGAAAGCTATCCATTCCTGTAGAAATGATTGTTTCAGGCTTTGTAAAATGCCTGAAATCATCACTTATAGTTCTACCTATCGAACGCCGGTCATAAAATTGCCTTGAACGCACATAAGCTACATATTTCAAAAGCCTTTCATCATAATAAGCTATATTAATAGTATCAGCATAATGAAATAACATGGGTTCCTCAAGATGCGTCCAGATAATACCGTCCGGAGAAACAGCGCCACATATGGCAATTATGTATTTGTCGCCTGCTGCTTCGCCCACTCTGTCCGGATATTTCATGGAAATTTCTTCATATTCCTGCCTTGACACCAAGCCTAGATATATAGTTTTATACCTTTCCGACGCTTCCGCGGTGGGATCGATAAATACACAGCCTTCAGCCGTATAACCCCATCTATTCAAGTCTCCCCTGATTACTATGTTGTTTTTACGGCTGCCATTATACTCATACAAACCAAGATCCGGTTTTCCCCACACAAAACCATCCTCTGATTCCGCATAACAGAGAAGTCTGTTATAACCCTGAGGAATGATTTCTTTAGCCAAACCCGTATCGAGCTTTTGGGGCTGATCAACCGTATACCACGACCTGTATTTTCCATCACTGTATATTATTGTTCCGCCAAAGAAGCTATCTTCCGGCAGCATATGTTTTTGAGCCTTTTGAGCAACCAACCGTATTCCCTTTGGCATACCGTCCGGAGTAAACCGCGCGCCTTTATCTCCATCTTCTCCGTATGTAGATAACGGTTTGCCATCCTCGCCGGCATATAAAAATTTTCCGGACGAAATATATTCCCAACTTGTAAAGTACATATATTTGTTACATAACTGCATGGGTGACCATGTATCCGTTTTTTTATTCATACGAGTTCATCCTCTTTTACTGTCTCATGGTTTAATGATCCGGGACATAAATTGTCAAGAAGCTGCCTTACCCTCATAACTCCCGAACGGGGGCTGGTAAGAACAGGAACCCTGATGCCTCCCAATTGAGGAAGAAGGCATATCATACTTCCCTGTGCGAGCACTATTACATCAGCTTCCTTCGCTTCTTCCCTTACTTTTTCAAGAACCATCCTGTTGTGCTTTTCTTTATCCCCTCCCTTTACAAGCGCATCAAAGGCCCCTTCAACAAGACACCTTTTAATATTTATTTCCTTGTTCATATCCCGGGCAGTCCTTTCTATCAACCTGACACTCGGTCCCATTGTAGTGGGCACGGTTGCTATAACCGAAATATTACCGCCTATTTTTGCAGCTTCTTCAGCCATAGGTTCATCTACCTTTAAATACGGTATATTTATCATTTTTCTTGCCACATCTACGGCTTCCCCCACCGAAGAACACTGGTTGAGGATCATATCCGCACCCATAGCTGCCGCTTCCATCGCATATGTACATATCCTGCGGGTTACGTTATTGGTCAGACCACCCTTTTCTAAAACTTCTGCCAGCAAACTATCATCCACAATATTTATCAGTTTTACTGATGGCATGATCTCTTTGAATAAATCCTTTAAATCTCCTACAGATACAAAACTTGTATGTATAACAGCCACTTTTTTTCCCATAGTCTTGGTTTCCCCCTATTTCATCTTGTTTTTATACCGTATACATCTAATTAACTTTCATTATCACAAACTTATTATAATTTCCCTGTTCTGATTTTCCAACCCTGGTCGAGCATTGTCAGATAATTATCAGCAGGTACATAGGCAGCTATGCTATTACCTGAACCAAGGGCATATCCGCCTGAGCTTCCTAATTTATCCATCAGCATCGACGTATAGTTTCTAATTTCTTCTGCATTGCTTCTGCATAACCGGTCCATGTCAAATCCCCCCAATATGGAAACTCTTTTACCATACTGTTCTTTTGCTTTCTCGACCGGCATAATTATATCCTCATAAGAATGCTTGGCGTCAATACGTACATCGTCGATTATATCATCCATGATATTGTATATTTGGCCGCAGGAATGGAGAATGCAAGGCTTATCAGCGTTATGGCTGATTTCTGCCAGACTTTTATGCGCCGGCAGTATATACTTTCTTAATTCATCAATACCAATCAAAGTCTGAGTTTTGTAGCCCATATCATCACTTATAACCAATGCGCCAACTTCTTTTATCGAAGCCATGCCCTTGTAAATCGCACTATAAAGCACATAAAGTTTTCCCATTATTGCTTCTATAAGAGCAGGCTCATCATGCATCATATAACACATATCAACATATCCGACAAGCATTTGGAGTGTTTCTAAAATTCCTTGAATTTGTCCTATTATTTTCATACCATTTGGCAATACCGGAATAATTTCTTCAAATTCATAAAATCCGATTGATCCGGGATCAGGCCATGTATATTTTTCAAAAGTTTCCCAGTCCTTAATCGGATATTCACTTGAAGTATCAATAAGACTCCCTAATTTAAGATCAACATAAGGCCACGCCGGTACATAATCATAGCCGGCTTTATAATAAAATTCAACAGTTGAAGCTCTGTCAGGCAATCGCTTATCAAGGACTGATTCCATTATTTCATTCTGTACAAAAAGCTCATAAAATGGTACATAATCCGGTAAACCGTCTCTTAACAATGCTTTACGCAATTGTCTAAAATCAGGTCTCGGATTCGTTATGATGCTTTCCAGACTGTTAATTTTTCCATCCATCACTTTATATATACCTTTCAATTATTCAGGTTGCATTATTATCCAGCATCATGTTTTCAAACAATTTCATGATAAGTAAAAATGATCTTGGAATATGAAACGGCCCTTTCCACATGGAACCTTTCAATGTATTGGAGAGGCTGCCGTCACGGTGCAGGTATCCAAACCATTCCCCGAAGTCTCTATCCGGAAAATGTGAAAATACCCAGTCATGCATTTTGTCATACCATTTTTCATACTTCTCTTCCCCTGTTAAATGATGTGCCAGGAGAAGCGCATATAAGGCTTCCGTATGAGGCCACCACAATTTCATATCCCACTCGAGCTGCTCCGGAGGCTTACCTTCTATATCAACAAAATAGAGTATACCTCCGTATAATTTATCCCATCCTATCTCAAGTGAATAATCCAGTATTTGTATAGCTTTGTTTATCAGATCCCTGTTATTGCGATACATTCCTTCATGCATCAAAAACCAGGCAGTCTCAATTGAATGACCGGGATTTACGCATCTTCCCTGCGGTGTATCAAGTATTTCTCCACAGGGCCCTATTGTCTCAAACAGCGCTTTTCTGGAAGGTTTAAAAAAATCATTGACAATAATATCTGAAAATTCCTTCGCCAGCCCTTCATATCCCGGATCCGGATCAATCTCCCTTAAAGTCTGGGTAGTCGCCAATAAAATCATTGGCAAGGCCAGTGACCTGACAGAACGTGTTTTAGTATCTATTTTTGGCGCAATCCCTGACGGATCCTTATATAATCCGATAACCATATCATAAACTTCACGCGCTTTATTTAAGGCTGCCTTATCTCCGCTGGCCCTTGCATATTCAGCACATGCGATTATTGCAAAGGTTTCGGAAAACATGTAACGCCTTTTTTGAAGCGGCCGTCCATCTTGTGTTACAGTAAAAAACATCCGTCCATCCGAATCGAAACAATACTTTATCAAAAAATCATATGCCAGCTTTGCCGCATCTAACCATTCATCTTTTTTTTCAAGTGTATTGTAAAGCCTGGAAAACATCCATGCCGCTCTTCCTTGGAACCAGACCGATTTATCCGTATTGTAAATATTGCCTTTCTGATCAAGGCATGTCAGAATACCCCCGTATTTATTATCCGGACTGTTTTTTGTCCAAAAAGGGATAACGTTTTCCAGTAAATTCTGTTTATAAAAATCATACAAATATTTTATACGCTTTTTTTCCATTTCATCTTACTCCGCCAATTTAAAATTGTTGATAAATACCTATAAATCAAGTATGGGAAGGTTAAAAATTTCCTTATATGTATTAACCATGCCCAAGTAATTTTTTACAGGTATGCTTTCGGTAATTGCGTTGCTTGCACAAAAAATATGGCCTCCATTTCCTGAGCCTGCTTCAATGCATTCTATTGTATATTTTCTTATCTCTTCAACAGAAGAGAAGCTTAATATGTTGCCGCAATCCATATTTCCATATAATGTTATCCTATTGCCATACATTTTTTTCAATTTACCCATATCCATGCCCGCTTTGGAATCAATCTCCAGATATCCATCTACACCACATCCCAACAGAAATTCGTCAATAACCGGCCACAGGTTACCATCACTTGCATTTACAGCCCAACATCCGGCTTCATGGATTCTCGTTGAAAGCTTATTTATTTCAGGGACTATGTAATATTTATAGCTCTCGGGAGAGATTAACAGCCTGTTACCTGCAAAGTCGCCTCCTATTCCAATTTGTTCTATTCCTATTGAAATATACTTGTTAATCCAATTAAGCGCTTTTTTAGTAGCGATTGAAAAATGTTGTTGTGCAACATATGGTTCCAGTATCATAGTCTGCATAAGGTCTGTATCCGTCCAAATGCCGTGTAGATATGCCGGAGCCAGGACAGGCAGATCAATGCTCCTTTTATGCATCTCATCCATCAAATAATAATAAACAAGAAAGCTGTCATCTTTTAATTCTATGGAAGATTGCTCTTCCTTCCGGTTTCTCTCTATTAATCTCTCAACCGGATCATCAAAAATTGAATTCTCTGATGTGTTTGAGGGAAAAGTACCGTTTTCATGCGGCAACGGATTAGGAACTATGTACAGCATATCATGACCCAGCTTGCACGCCAGGTCCAACCTATCAATTACATATTGTTTTATAGCTTTTTCCCATCCTGTCTCTTTTGCAAAAGATAGCCATTTTTCATCACCTGCATAATCTATATATTCCCTTCCAAGTATTTCATTGGCAATAGGCGATAATAATACGTATTCAAATATAGGCGTCCGATCAGGCTCAATATGTGTCAAAGCCGATTTGATTCTTTCACGGGATGTCAATTCCATACCTCCTTCATAAGTTTTAAAATTTCTTCAGCCTCCTCTTTTGCGTCTACCACAAATTGTACGCACAATCCTTGCTTATCCAGCCGCTGCTTTATTATGTCACAATCCCTTGCATTAAACCGTCCTTTAAGCAATAGGCATTTTCCTTCTTTTTGTATTCTTTGAAGCGCCGGCAGCATATTCTCCAATCCGGTATTTCCATCATCCTTGCTTATCTGAACGATCTTTATTTTTTCGTTTTTCAGTATGGACTCGATTAAAAATAATGAAGAAGCATGAATATGAAAGAGATTATATTCACATACCCCTGCAATTTTCAAGTCCTGTTCAAATACAAATTTATCGTAAAGCTCAGGAGAAAGAAATGACGTCGCGTCTTCCTGGAGCCGTGCGCAGGGTTCCGGGGTCCAGATATAGTACTGGCCGATTACATGACCGCCATAAAATCTTTTTGTCTTTTCATTTTGAAGCCTTAAAAAATCAGTAAAGACATCCCCGCAAACTGAAATGAGTTTCTTTATGTTATTGGGCTCATCTGTTATATCATATACCATTTTCATTTCTCCCAATACAGCGGATAGCAGGTCCAAAGGTCCCCTTAATATTGATTGGGCCACCGGATAACGTCCACTAAAATGTAAATCTAAAAAAAATAAAAATTCCTCATACTTCCGCATCCATATTTCTTTTGCACGCGGTAAAGCATCAAAGAATTCGTTTATATTCACTTTGACAGGCTCAGACCAGAAATTTTTTCCGCTAAAACGTATAGGGCAGCCAACCGCGGCTTCACACCATGGAATAGCCGGGAAAGGCTCTGCTGTCCTTATTAGGTCATCGTCAAAATCTATTCTTTCAAAATAGTATTCATACAATTCCAAAAAATTTTCTATATGTATATCGCCTGGAGTCAAATACCCTTCCGGGAAAGCTTTACTATTACCGCCCAGATATTTGCCAAACTGATCCCAACCTCCGATACAACAGCCAATAAGCGGCCTTTCAACCTCCTGCAGCTGCAGAAATTTAATATGCCTTTCAATTTTTGCTTCTATATTCCTTTGCAAATCAACTCCCTCCTTATATTATTTGTTATTTGTAAAATGGTTAAACCTTTGTTAATACTGAGTTTAAGCATAAAAATTTTTTCTTCTCCTCAAAGTAGTGTAAAATATAGGTGATTAATCCAATTTTACCACTACTGCTGTCTCTTTTGAAATTGTTGTTTAAAATCCGGGTTATCATGATCCCAAATCAATACGCCTTTGCTTAATCGTATTCAATGCGCTGCTCCATGCCTTTTCAAACATTCCTCTGAAAAGTACAACCGGGCCGAATTCCTCATATTCTTCAGGCATAATGGAATTTACCAGGTAGCCCTTTCTATAATCCTCAATCTTTTCCAGAAGCTCATCTACAACAGAGAAAGGCGTAGGCTGCAAGAAACATTGTACAACAGGCGGGTCTTGCAGTATCAGTTGATCCGCTGTACCTTTCCAATTGATAGTGACACAGCAGTCAGCCCCTACCATTTCGGTAAAGTGATGAAGCCCCCGCGCGCCTCCTCCTATAAAACCTACCGGGTAATTCTTTTCTTTCACCATCCAATATACTTTTTTTGCTATGGATATTCCTGCCTGCCAGAGAGCATCCGGAGAAACGTCAATACCCTTTTCATCGACATACTTTTTCAAATATTCGTCATATATACCGGTTATATGGGAAAAGTAGATAGGCGCCGGATCCTTCATCCCTGCCGTAGCCTTTTCGTATACCTCGCAAACGTCAAGCGCCTGTTTCACTGCCATAACCTCAGTGGCGTTGATGGGAATCCTTTCTGCAGCCAGTACCTTTATTGCCTCAAGTCCATGCATGGTTACAGGAATCTTTGCCATAATATTGGGCCCTGCCTTACAGTTATAACGGGCATGACGGATTATAGTACCGGCGTCTTCATGAAAAGGATCCCCCTGGATACTGACATAGCCGTATTTGCAACCGCTGTTTTCATACATGGGCATGAATATTTCCGCAATTTGGGCTACCAGCTCTCTCTGGAGTTTTACAAGGGCTTCATTATCATCTTTTTCTGTTGCCAGAATCCTGTCAAGTTTCTCTGTAATATATGATTTTTCATTTGCGTCATTCAGCATTTTCCATGTATACGACGGATTCTGGGTACATCCCACAGCGCCGGCATCAATGGCAAGGAAAGCTTCCTCTTTGGTTACATTGTTTATCCAGAAACGTGTAGGCGTCTGTCCTTGAACCCTGTGAAAATAAGTTTTTCTGTCCAACTTTATGATTCCTCCTCAAGCAATTCTTTTCGTTTTGTCCTTATTTTCATGAAAGCTCCCCGGGCTCCACGCGGGGAGCTTTCATTCTTACGCATTTACCGGTATTCCATGTGCCTTTAATGATATGCAATCACAAGCTGGGGCCCGGTTTGTGCAGACTCCGTGGAAGCAAATACCGAATCGTTTGTCGGGGAACTGATTGATTCCAAAACCAGAGTATATGTCCCATCTCCGTTTAAAAAGCTACTTGCTAACGGTATCTCAAGAACCTGGCCATTTGTTAGCATTCCCCCCGTATAACTCCCGTACTGGGTGGACTGGTAGGACGGCTTATTATTCCATGTCAGGGTTGATTCGCTCCATGTGTTGTTTGTGCTATATTTGACGTAAAATTGCGTATCCCCCTGGCCAGCTGAAGTGCTCTCGGTCAATTTTAATTTGACCGAATCTATCGTCTTACCGCTTATACCGGTTACATTGAATTTCATGTATGAATACCTGTCTGCATTTGCTGATTTAAATACCTCCAGATATATATCATTATAATTTGTAGTCGGAGTATTCTGTTTTACCCATGCATCTTCGCTGGCGGTTACTGTAATCGGAGACGTTTCAATCACAAGCTGGGGCCCGGTTTGTGCAGATTCCGTGGATGCAAATACCGAATCGTTTGTCGGTGAACTGGTTGATTCCAAAACCAGAGTATATGTCCCATCTCCGTTTAAAAAGCTACTTGCCAACGGTATCTCAAGAACCTGGCCATTTGTCAGCATTCCCCCTGTATAACTCCCGTACTGGGTGGACTGGTAGGTCGGCTTATTATTCCATGTCAGGGTTGATTCGCTCCATGTGTTGCTTGTGCTGTATTTGACATAAAATTGAGTATCCCCCTGGCCGGCTGAAGTGCTCTCAGTTAATCTTAACTTGACCGAATTTATCGTTTTTCCGGTTATACCGGTTACATTGAATTTCATGTATGAATACCTGTCTGCATTTGCTGACTTAAATACCTCCAGATATATATCATTATAATTTGTAGTCGGAGCATTCTGTTTTACCCATGCATCTTCGCCGGCGGTTACTGTAATCAAACCGGACCCCGGCGTAGGTGAAGGACTTGGCGTAGGTGTCGGTGTAGGCGTAGGTGTCAGCGTCGGCGGCGGCGTTGTTGGTACCGGCGACGGCGTAGGCCCGCTGCCTGGGCCGAATACCTGAATTTCATCCACCATCAGCCAGGATGCGCTGGCGCTGTATTTATAAAAGTTTACCTTTACCCATCGTGCACTTGTACTCGCAAATGTAATATTATACCATATGCCTGAAGGTATTGAAGATGATCCCCTATTTGTATAATTTACACCATCGGTACTGGTATACACTGTCACCGTATCGGGACTGTAAGAACCGCTTCCTTCCCACTTGTGTACTTTTACAGTGTCCACATTGGTAGCGCCGTATAAATCCACTACAACATCCAATGATACATTACCCCCGGCTGCAATGGGATACCCATACGATTTTGCCTCATACAACGAGTTGGATGCTATTATTCCGTCTGTTGAATCAGAATTACCATCGTCAGGATAAGACGGGTTTGGCGTTATAGATTTTGTGTATCCTTTCCCCAGGGCTTTGTTGGGTATAGGCGTCGGTGTCGGTGTCGGTGTTTGGGTTGGCCCGCCGGCTGCTACACTTATATAAAACTTTGCATATTTAGTCACTCCGCCGATTATTATGGTTGCGGTAATCAAACTCGTTCCGGCTGCCACACCGGTCACAAGACCGCTTGAATTTACCGTTGCAACACTGCTGTTATCCGTCCCGTAAGAAATGCTCGCTCCCGATAAATCCTTAACATATCCCGTGGTTGTCCTTCCCATAACTGAAAGTTGAGCAGTTCCGCCGGGCGCTATAGTTCTTTTAACATTTTCATTGCCTGACCATATAAATACCCTGTTCAACGGTTCGCTCTGGTCTGAATATATGAAAGTCGAATCCGTCCCTATATTTCTATAATCTATATTATTGTTGAATCCTTTGCTGGTAACCGCCGTACTGTCGGGTGTCAGCCTGAAATCTTTGTTTGCCAGATCCATATAAGCGACCTCAGCACCGCTGCTGTTATTTGTTATTGTACCGTACGTCTGTGTTTCGGAGGAAAGGGACATAAGAGCAGCGTAGTTAGTTTGTGCGTTACTCTGAATCTTGGCATACTTTGGTAAATACCTGTCATCATACATAATATATTTTAATGCAGGATATTTCACAGCCCAGTGCGACAATGTATAAGGTACCTCGTTAAGGGAGGCTTCCAGATCGCCTCCGCCGGAGAAAGTCGGCATTTGTACCGTTCGTATGCTGCAATTATTAAATATATTGTTTGAAAGGAGAATATCACGGCCTCCGTTTATTAAAGCCCCTCTTTCGACATTGTCTATTATATTATCGGTTATATCCGCGGTGCTCATATTGTCATCCAGGTAAATTGCATTTACTCCATAGCCGCCGCTATTACCCACGACATCATGTATATAATTGCGCCTTATCACATTACCCCTGTATGTCCAATTACGGCCGCTGTAAATTGCGCCTACATCAACGTTATTCTTATTTACGTCGTAAATTTCATTATATTCAACTATATTATCATTACCGTTAAATTGTATTCCCAACCCTGTTGAGTCATGGATAATATTGTTGGCTATACGGTTACCTATCCCCCCATAACTGATATAAATGCCGTATGTATTGCTTTTATAAATACGGGAATATTTTCTGATGTGGTTATTCGTAAAATAATTTCCGGACGGGTAGAGTGCATAACGGCTTCCTCCATTGGCAGCAATTCCTGTCCAGCCTATATTATACATATCAGAACCGGTTACGCCGGTATTTATCCCATATTGTATTAGAACACCGTTTATACCGGTATTTTTTATCCTGCAATCCTTAACAAGGATGTTTGATACATTATACATATTGATGGCATTATCCCGAACTGCTTCCAAGGTCAAGCCTACAAAATTTATATTCGAACTGTCGGTTATGCGTATTATATCGCCGGCAAAGAGAGAAAGCTGTATGCTGCTTCCCGACAGTGAAGAAGGAGGCCAAAAATAAAGCATCCCCTTGTTGGAAGCGCCTGTTGTCCTTTCCAGGTACCATTCCCCGGCTGCATCAATCTCTTCCAGCAAATTAAAGTAGTAATACGGACGGTTTGCCGCAACACCGTACCAATGTGGTTGTACCGTTGTTATAAGAGTATTGCCTGTATCAATGGATTGAATCTGCATGGACGACGACGCCCAATCATGGTACCAATATCCGTACACCCATATATCATTGACGGCTGCAGACCAGTTGCCCGGCCGAGTACCGGTATAATGGAATTGTGCGCCTCTCCATGGCTCCGGATCGCCGTTAGCCGGCACAGAACCGGCGTCAACTACCGTTCCCGTATTGACGGTTGAAGGGTCATTGGGATAGCGTGACAGTATCATGGCATTATCATTAAAGAACAATTCCGGCATACCGTGATTAACAAAATTTCCTGTACCGTATTGCTGTATACTGCCGAAGTCTGTAATCCCGTACGAATTCAGGTTTATCTGGTAGAGATTGGACCGCGTGCCCACGGGGACCCGGTTAAGAATGGCCGGGTCTGTAACCTGTGTGAAATCGGACGGATTCAAATTAACGCCTCCTGAAATATGAGGCGTCTCGCCCGAATAATTCTGGTATATAACCTTGTAACCGTTTGTTCCTGAATCAGCCGACCCAAAATCCACAGGACCCTGGAGGTTATAGTATCCCCCCCTTAAATAAACCACTATATCGCCGGTCATATTGCTATTAACGGTACGTACAACATCACGCGCCTTCTGCATCGTTTTAAAAGGCTGAGACACCGTACCCGGGTTGCTGTCGCTTCCGGTCGGCGATACATAATAAGTTGCCTGTACTGCACCATATACCGGTTGTATATTACCTTGCAGGATACTAAGCGTGCAAATAAGAGAAAATATTACCAGAACACTTAAAATCTTACGTAAAAACGTACTTTTACATAATAACATAATAGCACCCTCCTTATTTTTTCGACTTAGCTAAACTAAAATTTCAAAGAATAACAAATACTACCCTTAATGAGGTTCATACATTCTGGCTCACCTCCTTTGCTGGAGAGTTTTGTAAAATTTACATTATGCCTTCAATATCAGCGTTTTATATTAGCCTTTAATTGATCCCAGCGTCATTCCCTGGACAAAATACTTTTGAACAAATGGGTAAACCAGTAAAATCGGGCCTGTTGTCAATATAATAGCCGCTGCTTTTAATGATGTTGCGTATCCTTTTGCTTCAAGATAATCTCCGTATATAATCGTCTTGCCGGGATCAGAGGCTCCCAATTGTACTATTCTTCTTAATACAAGTTGTAACGGCCATTTTCTTGCATCATTTAAATAGATCAACGGATCTAAAAAACTATTCCATTGCCTTATCACGGCAAAAAGTCCCATTGTTGCCAGCATCGGAGTTGAAAGAGGTAAAATTATACTTAAATATATCTTGAATTCATTTGCACCATCGATATGTGCCGATTCATAAAGGCTATCAGGTATAGTTATTTTATAGTATACTCTCATCATAAATATGGTCCAAGATGTTAAAAACGCGCCGGGGATGACAATAGCCCATATTTTATCAATAAATCCTATGGCTTTCATTACCAGAAAGCTGGGTACCAGCCCTCCGTTGAAAAACATCGTAATTGTCATCATAACGACAATTACCTTATATCCTTTCGGCTTTCTCACCAACGCATACGCAGCCATTGTTTGAACAAATAATGCCCATACCGTACCCAGAACCGTATACGTAATAGTATTCATATAAGCGTTAATAATATCATTTGTTTTTAATAACATGCTATATGCAACAGTTTGAAAGCCAACCGGAAATAATATTACTTTACCTAATGCAACCGCGCTTAAATTGCTGATAGATAGCGAAATCGTATAAATAAAAGGGTATAGCATCAATAGCGAAATAAGAAAGAACAGTATATAATTTGCGACATCAAACATTCTTGAGATTTTATTACCCTTATAATACAACATTTTTTTATCCTCCTACCATAAGCTTGTATCACTGAATTTTTTAGCAGCTTTATTTGAAAAAATAAGAAGAACAAACGCTACTACGGAATTAAACAAACCGACTGCAGTTGAGTAACTATAATCAGCGCCTATAATTCCCCTTCTGTAAACATAAGTAGCAAATACATCCGCCACTTCGTAGGTAAGAGGATTGTACAGCAGATAGACTTTATCTAAGGCTAAATTTAATATACTGCCTATAGCTAATAAAAGATTAATAACTATAACAGGCCTTATTGTTGCAAAGGTAACATGATACATTATTTTTAACCTGTTTGCTCCATCTACTATTGCAGCGTCAAATATCTGCGGATCAGTAGAAGTTATTGCCGCAAAGTATAATATTGAATTCATCCCAATATTTTGCCAGATACCGGAGGATATAAAGATCGACCTGAACCATCTCGGTTCTAAAAGAAACTCTATAGGTTTCACACCCATAGATTGTAAAACGGTATTGATTATACCGGAAGGATATCCAAAAGCTAATATGGTCATACTCACAAGCACAACTACGGAAATAAAAGTAGGTAAGTATGAAATCGTTTGTACAAGCTTTTTATACCACCTTGTCCGAATTTCATTCAAAAACAACGTAAATAATATTACTAAAGGAAATCCCCACAATAAGCTGTAAAAGCTAAGTAAAAAAGTGTTTTTCAATAATCTGAAAAAATACCTGTCATTAATAAAAGTAATAAAATGAGTTAAGCCCACCCACGGGCTTTTAAAATATCCCTGTGTAAAATTGAAATTCTGAAAAGCAATTACAATACCAAACATAGGCAAATAACAAAAGACTATATAACCTGTGACTGCTGGAAGCAGCATCAAATAAAAAATATAATTTTTCTTTAAATAAGATTTCATTGCTTCTTTCGTTGCCATAACATTTTACTCCTTTGTTTTGTTATAGTCTTTCATATTTTCTTATTTCTTTCTCATTGCAGTCTTATATCGGCATAATATCATTTTGTCCGGAAATGCCGATTCCTTTCTGCTAGAACCCAGGATACTAAACAAAATAGAGCTTTACAATGGTAAATTATATACTTAATTCTGCAAAAAGTATTTGTATTAAATTTCGAAATAGTTGGTATTTTTATATACTTTAAATTTTAAAAAAATTAATATATAATAAAAGTAATGTGATAACTGATTAATGTATCCTGCAAAAACAAAGGAATAGTTTATAATGAATAGTTTATATTTTGATGTGCGGCGTATTGTAAAAATTAAATACTTACCTAGTTTCAAGAGTGACTGGCATACTCATGATTTCTTTCATTATATCTTTGTGTTGAATGGTACCGGCAGGATTAAGATATCTGATATAGAATATATTGTGCAGCAGGATGAATTTTATCTTATACCTCCGCAAACCTTTCATGAAATAGCATCTTACAAGGATTTTGAATTTACGACGATAGAGATAAAATTTTTTCTGGATAATCAAAAAATCATTGAACATCTTATCAATTTGCCTCATAAGATAAAAATAACCGACAAAAAAATTCATTATTCCCTGGAAACTATTTTAAAAGAAGCTACCAACAAAGAAGTTTTTTATCACCAAATCATTAATACAAAGTTTGCCGATATAATATTAAATATATTAAGAATGCATGAGTATGAGAATACCAATAAAAGGATTTACACGGAAAGCAATGAAGTTTACGAAAATTCGGACGCTACATATTTAGGGGATGTGATAAAGTTCATTGAAAAGAATATAAGTGTGTCTATGAAAACTGCAGAATTAGCCAGGATAGCCAGATTAAGCGAATCGTATTTCTGTACGGTGTTTAAAAACAAATTTGGCATTTCTCCAAACAAGTATATAAATAAAGTTAAGTTTGCAAAGGCAAAAGAGCTTATGCTGTTTTCGGATCTAAACATAACACAGATAGCAGAACTGTTAGGTTTTAGCAGTCTGCATTACTTTAGTAAGTTTTTTAAGAAAAATGAAAGTGTTTCTCCTCATGAGTATATTGAAAAAATCAAGAATAACATTAAAATTGATATAAGTGAAGAGTAAGTGTTCTGTCCGGCAGAATATTTGCGGGGGTTTGATCAATTGATCAAACCCCCGCTGTTTACTGATTTACATAGCCGTAAAAGTTTTTATTTACCTGCTTGCTTATATTTATCATACTCGGCATTATAAATTTCAACAAGCCTGTCAGCCTTCATTTTGCTTACTTCTGAAGTAAAACTGCTCCATTCGCTATCATTGAATTCCCGTCCGCCAAATATAAATTTATAAACGTTTTCTTCAACAAATGTATCTATAGTCGCTTCTATCCCTTTTAACTCAATTCCCTCTTCCGGAGTGAATTTAAGTATCGGTTGATCTCTAAAAGCGCCTTCGCTGATAAGCCATTTCTTAAAGTCCAGGGATAATTGCGTAACATCGCCAAATTGAATAGTCCCATCCTTGAGAAGATCAGCTCTGGGCATAAGATCTCTTTCTCTGTCTTTAAAATAAAAGACATTGCCTCCATTCCACCATCCGAGTGCTTCAGTTATAATATTATATTTGGGTCCTTCATCTTTATTGGTTCCTGTCCATGCTTTGCCATCGTATCCCTTTTGGTCAAAGTGGAATACCCACCATGGCTGCCCGTCTTTATCCTTTGTAAATGTTTCACCTTCAATACCATAGATCAGTTTTTGGTTTCCTTCCTCACTATACGCCCAATCCAACATTTTGATAATATTATCAATATGCTTTGTTGTTGCGGAAACAGACCATATACGATATGTGTCTATTTTGCCGGTTGAAAAGTAATTACCTGCATAGTATCTCTTTCCATCCACTTTAGGCGACATTATAGGCTGTAAATAATTTGTCTTCTCCGCTTTTCTGTCCGGCAGATATTCCGGGACAAAAAACTGTATTGGCGCCAGGTTATCAATAAAAAACCATCCATGCTTGTTAAAAATATATGAGTCAAATTTACTTGAATCCTGCCAGGCTTCCTTGTTAAGCAATCCTTCCTTGTACAACCCCGCCATCCAACTTACCATTTTTTTATAATTATCATCCAGCGGCCCAAGTTGATACTTATCATTTTCAGGATTATAATACATTTTCTTATCTGTCCCAAACATAGGAGCAACATACTCAACCAAAGCATTACCGGATCTTGTTATAAAAGGAGGCGTCCCGCCATTAGCTTTTTTAGCCAGACGAAGATAATTGGTCAGGTCATCAAGGGTGTCCAGATCTTTTAAATAGTCGAGATTGTTATCAAGCAAAACTTTCCTTGAAACAACAGGCCCCATATAGACAAATGGACTTTCCAAAAATTTAGGTATACCATAAATTTTACCGTCGCTGGAAGTCATCAGGTTGTAAAAGTTGGAAGCTCCACTTACTAACTTGTTTAAATTCGGCATCTTGCCGGCATCTTTAATAAATGGGGATAAATCATAAAACAATCCGTAAGTTCCATATTCCGATACTTGCCTATACATATCATCCATGTTCATTACATCCGGAAAATCCCGTGAAGCAATTAAAGTATTAATTTTATCCTTATACACATCATATGGAATGGCTACAGGCTCTACGACAGCTTCTGCCGCGTCTGAAAGGAATTTTATAAACAGCGTGTCCTTGCTCCATTTCGGCCTTCCATCATCTATAACAAGTATTTTTATAACCGGCTTTTCCGCTACCGTCTGTGCCGCTGTTGTTTGCGCTTCTTTAGTGGTTGTCTGACTTGCATTTGAAGTATCTTCCTTTGCTGCGCCACATCCGGCCAAAACCATTGAGAATACCATCATAACAGCCAAAATAAATGCGCATAGCTTTAGTTTTTTCGACATAATAATACCTCCTTTTAAATTTTAATAAAACTTCTAAACGAATTTATCGTACGAAAAACTATCCTGTTAATGCTTAAAGCACCCCCCTTTTTAATTTTCTGTTCTAGCTAGTTTTTACTGAAGTTTTACATGCCTATATAGGATAATTATATTATATACATAAATTATGCTTGAAGTATTTACATTAATTTTCGAAATAGTTGTTATTTATTTTTTTTATCGTCAACAAATACATTTGGAGAAATAGCTTTTTATATAGATACTTTTGTAAACCATTAATATGATTTCCTCTGTTAAAAACGAGACTTGGGGCCTTTTGCATACCAGTCATATTATTCGGGCGCCAGCAAGGGATCCGGGGTAAATAAAAAAAACCATACAACAAAAAAGAGATGTTGTATGGTATAAAAGTAAATTCTGTTATTTTCACCTTTTCATACAGTTTCTCCTTTTCCTAAAGCGGAAGATAACTTCACTCTATTAAAACCGAAGTAATACAATATTCCGGTACAAATGGCAGCAACACACCCTGATCCAAGCAGTAAATCCAGAGCCCCTTTTTCCAGCATGATACCTGCAACATACAAAGTTGCCGCCATGGATAAGCTTAAAACCAAAAGCCTTGCAGAAGAATATACCCCGATGATATCCGTTCCGACTACTTCCATAACCCCCAGAGGCACTGCAGCTCCCAATGCGGATTCTCCAAACATTATAAATACATATAACATGACATAAAATACAGGACCCGCGGATATCAAGGCCAGAGCAAACCCGGCTGCGGAAAATAAGCAGGAAAGGAGGCATGACCATGAAACTCCTATTTTGTCATACATTTTTGTCAGGCTGAAAAATGCCAGGATCGATCCAAAAATTCCCAGAGTAACAATGTAGGCAGAATACTCCTCTCCAAAATGAAACCTTTCTATTCCTACCAATGTAAACATTATGACAATGCCGCTTACGATACCGCGTAAAAAATTCGGAACCAGTATATACATGAATTCTTTTCTTTTGAATACGTCATATAATGCACTGAAAGGTTTTTTAGCATTCCATGCCCCGCTGTTACCAGAGAATCCGGTAATCAACCGAAGCCTTTTAAGGTACAAGGCAGAGATAATAAAGAAAATAATAGCTATTGAAAATATTATTACAAAACCCCCGGGGAAACCTTTCCATTTTATTATTTTAATTGAGACGCCGCCCATTAACAACGCTGTCAGGTTACAGGCCACACCCGCTATTCCGAAAAATCTTCCGCGGTTTTCAAGCCTTATTGTCATGGCGTATAATACTGAATCCAGCGCTGCTTTTAACGAAGTAATAAAATAGGTTGCCACAACTGCCGCAGTTGTAAATATAAACGCCACCCCGGCGCCTGTATCTCCATATGGAAATAATGATAAAACAATTAATGCGGCCGGCAATATTATATACGCAAGGTGGGAAATGACTGCAGCGTTGATTTTTTTTGCAATCCTGTCCACTACCGGTATAGATGCCAGCAATCCCAGCATTGCGGCGACCTGTACCAGGAAGCATATTACTCCTATCCTGTAAGCGGATACTCCCGAACGCGATAAAAACATCTGTATGAAAGAAATAGATATCAGATTGAAGGCTATTGTATTACAGGTCAGTACATATAAGTGCAAAAGAGCGTTTTTTCTTTCCTTCTTATCAGTTATGTATGAGAAAAGATTTAGTTTTCCGTTAAGCATTCCTGTTATACCATCTTCTTTCCCGTGAATTCTTTGAGCTTAAACCGGCTTATTTCCGATAAAAACCGCTATCTTCAGCTTTTTACCGTACTAAATAAAGCCTCGATATTTTCAGGATTGATATCGGGTAAAATCGCCTCATGGCTTGGCGATATTATAAGCCCGGTAGGAAATATACCCTTCAATTCCCTTACTTTCTCTCTTACCATATCAGGTGTTCCGAAAACCAGCAGGTTCTGAGCGTCCACTCCGCCGCAAAATGATACTTTACCGCCAAATTCTTTTTGAAGCCTGTATGGATCCATACCCCGTGCAAGAGCCTGTATCGGATGTATCACATCCACGCCTGCTTCAATAAGGTCGGGAATTATATCGGACACTGCTCCGCAGGAATGGTATATGACTTTCAATTTATAGGCTTTGGCCTGATCTATCAGCTTACGGGCGCCGGGAAGCACAAATTCCCGTATAAGCGAAGGGGAAAGCATAAGTCCCGTCTGGCTGCCCATGTCATTTCCCATTAATACGGCGTGGAGCTTCCCCTTTGTGGCGCTATAGAATATACTATTCGCCTCAAGATAAAACTCTGTTATCCTGTTTATAACCGCCATAAACATTTCAGGTTCGGTTACCATCTTAATGAGCGCCGTCTCCATACCAAATGCCGCACATGCATCCTGAAAATGCGCAGACCAGATAACACCCATTACCGGGTAGTCCTCAGGAACTCTGGCAACTTCGCTTTTGCATTCTTCAGGATCTATATACTTTGAAGGATCAGGCCAGTCAAAATCGTTTACCGAGCCGGGGTCGGAGCGGTTATAAAAAAACCCGCGCGCTGTCAATGTCCTTCCGGCAGTCCCACGGCTTTTACCTGAAAAATCAAAGGCGTCATATATGGCGTCGCTCACTGGTGAATGATATGGAAGCTCCACAGGGTATATATCATCATCCAACATGGTTTTCAACCCATTAATATCCCTTACGTTGAAATGCCTGAATAATCCTTCATGCGCCTCCCGTATGGGAAGTCCCAGCCAGGAGGCCGGCCTGTCGACAGCTTTTCTCTCCACTGTAGCAATAAAACGATCCATATGATTCATTATATCACTTCCTTCCTTGTAATTACGGCAATTCTTCAAATTCAAGCTCGATTATCATAACTTCGTTCGGGTAGTCATTGACCGGCAGATTGCGGATCCTCAGGCACTTTTTATCTTTGTTGTTATGACTGGGAGTAAGCTCCACACGTGCTTCCAGTGCTTCGCCATTATTAAGCAGGACAGCTTTTTGCGGCATAATATCGATTGAGTTCAGCCATACGCATCCGGCAGCGGGAAATTTATTTAGATGAACAAAAAGCTTATTCTCTTTTCGTGTAATAATGATATTACTGTCGGAAACCAAACCTATCACAGTATCAACATCATTCAGCGAAACTCTTACCTTCCTGTACCAGCCGCCTAAGGTCCTTAATATTCTGCATGCCTCTTCCGGAAAAGTACCGTCGGCTTTAGGACCGACATTCAGGAGATAGTTGCCTCCTTTTGCCAGTACCTTGTCAATGCTTTCGGAAAGATATCTATCCGAATAAAAGTCCTCGTCTTCACGGTATCCCCAGCTTTCATATCCGATCGACTGGCAGGCCTCCGTAGGTTTGCTGAAAACCTGATCCTTCTCAACAAATTCATCCCAGTCGCGTTCCGGAGTGCCAAAGTCTCCTTCACCAAATCCCCTGTTGTTTATGACAGCATTCGGTTGGAGCCGGCGGATCATTTCGTTTATGGATTCATCCCTATAGCCCGGGACGTCTCCGGTATCCCACCAGAAGCCCTTTATTTCACCGTAATTTGTACATAACTCAGCAACCTGGTCTCTGAGAAAATCCATATATCTGCCAATATCCGGTTCATCCCCTTCTTCAGGAGCAGGAAGCTCATATGTCCTTCCCTGGTTCGGGTAGTTGGGGTGGTGCAGATTGACTGCATTGTAGTAGAGACAGACCGGGAAGCCCCTCCTATGGCAGGCGTCCGTCAACATCCCGAGTATGTCCTTGCCGTATGGGGTGTTCATAATGTTATAGTCCGTATATTTTGTGTCAAACATGCAAAATCCATCAATATGCTTGGTCGTAAAGCAGACATATTCCATGCCGGCCTCCTCTGCAATGTCAAGCCAGCTGTCAGGGTCAAACCGGACCGGATTGAACTTGTGAATAAGCTGTTCATATACTTTCCTCGGTACCTGTTTCGAGTATTGCATCTGCTCATGCCAGGCATCGATGGCATATATTCCCCAGTGCAGGAATAAACCGAAACGTTTTTCAAAGAACCAGTCACGGCCGTCGCCAAATCTAAAATCCATAATATATTCACATCCCTTCACTGTTTTTAAGGTACATATTTTTCCTGACGCTTTTTATGTTTTCAGAGGCTGCCCCCTCCTGAATCTTTCAACTCAAACTATTTCCGAGTATGATTCTGCCGCAAAAAGTCCAATGTGGAAACAAAATTTCGCCGGCCCGTTAGGAATACGTCAGAGGAAAGTGGAGCAAGAACTGCTTTAGAGACATTTTCCCGCGCGACATCTTTCCGATGCTATCGAAATTTTGTTGGAACATGAGTTTTTACGGTAGAATCAAGTATTGATTTTACTATATGAATGGCTTCATCTGCAATTAATTTGTTGCCGGTATAATTAATATGTATTCCGTCTCCCTCATCATATTTCGGGTCTAGTACATCATTGTCAGCCGGATCCCGCAGTAAAACATTGCGGTCGACATAATGATATCCGCTTCCCCGGATAAGCATGTTTACGGCATTAAGCTTCTCCTTTTGCGGTACTGTCAGGTCATTCCTTGGCGGAATAGTTGAAAGCAGCGGAATACCTCCCCAGTCTATAAATGAAATCGCTTTCAATTTGTTTTTGAATATATCTTCAGCGGTGGATGTTACGCGAATATCAACAGTCCCTCCTTCAATCCATATGATTTTAGGCTTAAACGGAGCGATCTCCAATAAAAACCGGCTGGCGTCCAGATCCGTTGTTGAGCCTCCGCTTCCTGTGTTTAGAACATAGAGCTGGCCTAAAGCTCTGCTTACCATACATACATAATCTTCCTCTTCAGGCTTTCCCTCCAGACCGCCTGTTATTGAATCACCTATCGCACCTATAATCGGGTTGCATGGTCCCACGGGTGTGACGACCCAATCCCTGACCAGCGCGCCTCCTCCGGATGCGAAAGCATTTGCCTCAAGTGCAAAACCGGGATATCCCGGAATAAGCCTGATATTTTTATAACATATATCAATACATCCGCCCGGAATATTGTCTCCCGTCAGCCAGGCATGAATCTCCTTATGATAAAACAGGACATTAAGCGTATATAATGTATTTTCTGTTTGTCTGAAAACTATTTTATCCATATCGCCTGCCATAAGCTTGGAAAATAAATCAAGGATGTAGAACTTCCCGTTATCAAAAATAACCCTGATGGGTTTGTACTGCGAATTACTATCCTGCTGCTGCACCAGACGGATTTCATATAGTCCGTGCATCCCATCCGCCACGCCCTTCTGGTTGCTGATAAAACTAAGCTTTGCATATACGGACCGGTTGCCTATAATAATACCTGATCTCATTACCGCACTGGTATAGCTATTCTGCACCCCTCCGCTTACATACCAGCCATCTTCTTTTCTTCCATAGCTGTCGGCGCAGGTTAAGGCTGTTTCTATATCAAGTGATACTATATTGGGCGATTTTGCCGATAAATCATCATTAACATAACATATTCCCTTTTCACAAGCTGTAAATATTTCTTTACCTATTAATTCATAGAGTTTATTCACATTTATTCCCCCATTCAATTTATGCAGCGCAGGTTTTATACATTAGACTGTTTATCTCATGAAATATGAATCTCAGCCCAAACCACAGTCAATTCTCTGCCGGCGACAATCTCAATC
This sequence comes from Ruminiclostridium sp., assembly GCA_012027035.1. GTDB lineage: Bacteria > Bacillota > Clostridia > Acetivibrionales > DTU013 > MnB-11. The sequence goes on from VEPD01000449.1 coordinate 29,593, forward strand.
AGGTTATACCCCCTTTGAATGGTATCGCATGACACTTTAAAAGATGCGGCATGCCCCTCCGGTATTGGCTTTTGAATATCAATTCCGCCATTTTTTTCACACAGCTGTCCATTAACCAGCACCTTCAGGTCATCCTCCGCCAGTTCCTCCGATGTTCCCAGAATGATTGCTACTTCTGCGTTGTCAGGCTTTGGACCTATATGGATACGTATATCGTTATATTCGTATGGGCAGCATTTTAAAGGTAATTTAAAAGCCTTAGGTTCTCCGGGCGCCCACATATCCTGAAAGGTAAGGATATGCCTGCGCGGCTTATTAATCATCAAATCCATACAGCCTATTTCATGTAAGATCTCAGAATAATTGTATATATCATCATCTTCATTCTCAAAGTAATCAAAATAATTAAACAGATATATAAGATCCGCACCCCTGTCAAGCAATGACACCGCTGCACCGCGTACTGATTCCAGTGAATTGTATTGAACCAGCTTTGAGTCCGGATAAGGGCTTATATTTATTTCATGCCCTGCAGCAAGCTTGACCCCTGTGCCATGAAGCAGCTGCTTCCATATCTCTATAGGCATATCAGTCTCAATTGTTGCAAAGAAAGGAGTTATAACCAGCCTGTCGATAATTCCCCGGCGTGCCCATTCTACTGCATCCATGCCAAGGCCAAGAGCTGTCTGCGGCCTTGTTGGTATACGGGCGCCCAGCATAATCCTATGATTTCTTTTTATTTCATAAGCATCAAGCAGCTTCCTGACCCTTGAAATAAACTCCGTCAATATTGCACTTCCTGCACCTTCATGCCCGGGCTTGAAATAGAAGCCAAATCTCATCCAATCCAGTTCCAGCCCATTAAAGTCATATCTCTCGGCTATTTCTTCTATCAATTTGAAGTGGTGCTCTCTAACCTCTTCTCTTGAATAATCCAGAGCTCTGTCACTCCAGCATGTAGATTTGTAATTCACTCTGCGTAAATCCGGATTTTTGCGCCAAAAATCATTGTGAAAACAATGACCTTCGTTATCCGCGTAATGAACATCGTTCATACGTACTGAAATCCATGGAGAAATACCTTTTTCTCTGCAACGGTTTATCCAATACCGGTAAACATCATACCCATCATTGTTTAATTGCCATGCTGTATGTACAATCCTGCGTATGCATTTTTGTTCTTCATGAGTCATATGCTTGAATAATGGCTGATCGTCAGGTCCTTCCGGGTCATATCCATCCCAAAATGTATTCCATACCTTACTTGCATAACCCGTCCTCATGCAGTTTACATTAAATATCAGTTCCTCAACTTGTGTATTTTCATATTGATCCAGCCACAAATCAAGCTCGTTTTTGCCTGCGTTCTTTCCGGCGCGCGTCTTAAAAAAGTGAGTGTTATCTTCATTTAAACATATACATCCCATAGATATAATCTCCTTTTCACGGTAAACTTCAAATTTAGTTAAACGCTTATGCCGGAATGAATCCGTCATAAGCTCACGCAGGGCTGGTCGCAAGCTACGCTTGCTGCTCGCCCATGCAACCTGGC
>VEPD01000153.1 GCA_012027035.1 Ruminiclostridium sp.
CATGTCAGCAACCTTGCGGATATACTGGAATTTCTTAATGCCGATGTTGCCATTATCGTACTCAGTGCGGGATCTCAGTACGAATTTGCGTGTCAGTTCTTCAGAATAGTAACTTTCTTTCTGTTTATCATAGTAGCGCTGGATTAATATAAATCCATAATAATGGTACATTTCCATTGTTCTTTTCTTGAACCCACATGCTTGTAGTGCTTCTTTTGATCTTGCTATCAATGCTGATAACGGTGTTTGATTCTTCATTATGTTTACCTCGTTTCGTTTAGTCGGGTTTTTCCCGCTAAATAAATACTATAGATAAACAAAGACGTTATATAGGCGGGATATTGTTATCCCGAAGATAGCAGATAAAAAGATTTCTATTTGGCTATTTAAAATAAATTTTTCGGGATAACAAAACTTTCGGGATAAGATCCATAATCCCGAATTCGGGATTATGGATCAAAATCAAGATAAATATAACCACCAACTTTCAAAGCATCAGATGCTTTCTTAATAAACAGCTTTTGTACTTCCTTGTAAGCCATATTGGTCATACAGTTTACCATAGGATTGGTAAAAAGCCTGAGCGTCGTAAGGGCTGCCGTATAAAAGCTTCCTCTTGTCCTTAACGGCGCTACCTCGGAAATGCCGATGAGTCCTTTGGCAGGATGCCCGTCCTTGAGCTTTTTTACATATTCTAGTATGGGCATTTTATTGTTGACCATCTTGCACATCTGGCTTATGAAGTAATATACATTGGTCAGGTTCTGGAAACGCCGGTTATCTTTCTCCCTGTTGTCATATACAACCGACATGATAGCGCTTGCAATAATAGAGGCTTCACCGTCCGTCCAGATTCGTTCCCCTTTAGGTTCACCCACAAGCACCGCCGTTAAATCCCAGGCTGAATCAACCGCCCTTGCAATATCATCGGCATCAACAGCGTCTATGACAGGCTGCAAAAAGTTGTATTTCTGGCTTTTCATCGGATTCTTGAAATCGATGGCGATTACTTCATATCCTAGCCTTTCAAGGAAAGGATATGTAAATTGATAAAGTTCTCCCTTCGGGTCGCTAAGAATGAGGCTTTCACCCGCAAGAGCCAGAGTCCCTACTGTTTGCAGCACCACAGTCCTTGTTTTGCCCGAGCGGGTCGCGCCGATGCACAGGGTATGGACATCCTCTCCGAGTATTTCCTTGTTTTTTCATTCCGATTACAACTCCGCCCCGTGATATAAACCTTTCTGTATAGCCATCATCTCCGGCAATTTTAGAATCTCTGGTACGCTTTTTCATATCACCTCCCTTCATGCCGGACTTTTTATCCTCATAGCCATGTTTTATCAACTCTTTGGTCAGCCTGTCCTTCGGCTTAAGATAATAACTGTCAAAAACTGTGTCTTTTTCACTGTTGGTAAGCCACTCGGCGGAGCCATGCTGTTTTTGCCCGACCGGCACCGGAGTTTTGATCTGGGGCGTAATCTCGCGGAGCTTGCTTTGATACGGCTTATTGTTGGATACGTAAAAGAACACCGCCAGAAGAAGGATAAAACCCTGTATGTATAAAAAAAGCATCCGATGTGCTTCATCCGATGCAATGCTCTGTATACATTTTGCAGCAGGCGTGAGGGTTGGCATTCTTTCTTTCCCGGATAAAATCAGGTGTAACGCGGTGGAAAAGTATATATTGGCGAATAGTCCCGTAACAAAGATCAGTATGGAGATGAGCAGCTTTTTTCTGTTATCATTCACTTTAGTACCTCCTTTCGGGCACAAAAAAAACCACCTCAAGGGATGAGTGGCTTTCATTATCATAATCATTTAAAATTTAGTTGTCTAATCTTAACATTATTATTGATATTGTAGAAAATATAAATTTTTCTTTACTATTTTAGCTTTAAGATCTCTGCCATCATTCTGGCATTTTCCACTGCTTTGCCTTTAGGGTGGTTGTTAAAAGCGATAACAGTAATGGCGGAACTTTTTTCAAACTCCATAATCCCAGGAAGCCATTCCAAAAGTTTATCACGGTCATATAAGTAATCGTACCGCTCCGGTCCTTCTCCTCCATACCATTTTTCAGCATTACGCCCATGCATGCGCAAATAGGATATCTGCGAGGTAGTCGCCATAACCTTCCCGATGAGTCCCTTTACCTTCGGCTCGTCCACGCATACGAATCCTAAATCATCATTTTTCAATAACCCGATGACATCTTGTCTGATCCATTCATTGTTCCTGAATTCCACATTC
>VEPD01000129.1 GCA_012027035.1 Ruminiclostridium sp.
TGCCTTATCATATTTTCCCTGCTGTTTCATGCTTCCTCCCTCCATTTTTTATTATAGAGGGTTTCTCTGTGTCTATCAAATCAGAGTAAGTTCATATTCTTTGTGATACTTTGAACCATCTCGAAAGGCGCCGTCACCTTTACTGGCCTGTTCAGGCTATCATATGTATATTCAGTGTTTCTCCCAAGATAATCGGACTTACTCTTAACACGTCCTGTGTTATCATACACAGTTGTTGTAAAATAGCCCAGGATATTTGTCTCTTTTGTTGCACGGTTTGCATAGTCATATTCATATTTAGTTGAGTAATCACCCAAATTTTCATCATATGCCCTGGCATCCTTCGTCTCAGTGTTGTTTCCAATAAAGTCATATTTGTAAGTGGTCTTGTATGTTTTCTGAACGCCACTATCATTATGAACTACTTCTTCTTTAACCATTCTGCCCATTTTGTCAAGGTATTTGCTTAGCGGCGCAGGAGTTATTGTGGCGTCTCCGGTTTGCTGGACAGTTATCTTTGCGTATTTGTCTGTTATTCCGTTTATTGTATCATTCATGGCTTCCTGATAGCTGTAATTAAGACCTTTGATGATATTTCCGGAAATATCTTTTGTAGTTTCTGTGTTAGTGCTTCCATCGGTATTGTAAGTATATGTTTTTGTGTAACTCTCTATCGCTTGCCCGGATGTGTTGTATTTCCTGAAAAGGGTTTCAGTCTTTGTCCTGCTTATTTCATCATATTGGTAGCTGGCAAGCAATGTCCAGTTTGACGCGCCGGAATCGGAGGCATATACCCCGCTGAGCCTTCCCAACTGGTCGAACTGGCGTTTTATATAGTTCTGGTTTTCATCGCGGATTAGTATGTAGTTGTTGGGCATTATGTAATCTACACTCTTTGAACCTACAACTTGTGCGGTGCCTTCATAATATGTTTCAGTTCTTAGCCGGTGCAGTTTATCGTATGTATTGACCGTCTGGTTGCCCTTGCCGTCTATTGCTTTCCAGAGGTCGCCGTAATAGTCGTAATATGCTTCGCGGGCTACGGTATGAGCATTTAAACCGTCAGCATCCTTTACATTTTCGGTAAATGTCCTCAATTTCCATGTGCTGTCTGCGTTATATGTATATTGGCTTCGGTTTACTATCTCCACGCCAGTCTCTGGCCATAAATGTTCTGCTGTTACATTCCCGTAACTGTCATATTCATATTTCTTCTCGCTCTTTAAAATTGTGTTTATAAGCGTCCCATTCTGGTACAGCCTTTCATAAACTCTCTCCCACTCTACACGCTTTCCATTCAATGGGTCGCTGGGGTTTGATGTGTTGTTGTACAGCGTGTTTTCAATGTATGTTCCATGATCAGCATCGCGTTTGTATGATTTTGTAAGCAAAATGCCGTAATTTTGATCATAAGTATAGCTGAAAGAATAATTGCCTTCTGTCTCATTAATTATATTCTGTCTATTATCATATTGGTAATTTTTCGTCTTTGTCAAATAAAGCTGCTGGTTTGCCCGGTTGTATTCGGTTGTCGTAACAGTTGCCGGAGCACGGTATGATTGTATGTCTATATAGGAATATACAGTTTCTGTTTTACATCCGTCATTTCCTGTATTGGTTACCTGGATTTTTTGACCATCTACATTATATTTATGCTCTTCGGCATAGCCGTCAAACTGTCTGGTTATTGTACCTTTGAAGGTATAGTTACTGGTATAATTCCACCTTATTGTCTCTTTACTAATACCTTCGTAGGGATGATCATAAGTATAGGTATAATAATTGTATGTGCTGTTATTACTGACATCATATCTGGTTTGCAGTTTGTATACGGTTTGCTTCCCGAAAGTCAAGTAACCTGGTTCCTGAGTGTATTTAGCTTTTACTTTAATATAGCTCGGATAATATGTTTTCGCCCCTGTTGGATAAGTCATCTCTTTTATATTGTATGTAACTGTACCCTTGCCATAATCGGTTTCAGTATAGTTATAATAGAAAGGTTCTTTTTTTGCCATTTTAAATTGAGTAATGCTATTTTCTAAATCTTTTACTGACAAAGTTGAGATTATTTCATTTCCAATAATTCCGTTTTCGGTAATATCATACGTTACAGACCTGTCACCAACTGTTATAGCCCGTATCATACCATTCGTTGTTGCAATATTGATAATACGACCCAATGTGTCTGTTATTTTAAATAGTTTACCATTTGTATCATAATCAAATTTTATTCTGTTCTTAAATCTGTCTTCTATAGCAACAATAACACCTTTGGAATTATAGTACATTTTTTTACCATTTTTATCAGTAATTATTCTGTTGTATATCAAACCACTTTCTTCAATATCCATGGTACGCGAATTAATGACTTTAATCTCACCAGAATATTCGACCTGATCATAAATATTCAAATAACCTATGCCCCATACATACGTTTGGGTAACACTATCCCAGTCACGATAGGCGTTATCCATATAAATGTAAAGCGCACCCTCACCATTACTGAACTCACCATTATATCTTCTTTGATAATTACCCGCATCTGCTTCATAAATACATCTCAAATAAGGCAAGTCCAAGCTCCATCCGCTACCTATTTCATAAGGATTTGGATTATCTATCCTGCGTGAAAAAGCCCACCAGTCATTATAGATTATATTTATCGGTGAAACTGTCTTAACTCTTGTTAGTGTTTTAGTGCTGTCATCCAGCAATACTGTATAAATTTGTACTCCATTATAATTGATTATATTCCAATCAGCCGGTATTTTACCGATGATACTATCATTTGCTTCCTCCAGCATCTGGGTTTCGCTTTCAAATTTAATATAATAGCTTATACCGTTATTGTCTCTGTAAAGGTAGGCAATTGCTGTAACTCCAGTATACCAATAGGACAGGGTATTGTCATAATTATACGCATTATATACAAATTGGTTTTTATCTCTATTTGAGTATTTTCTCTTAATTACAAGGTCAAGTCCGTTCTTTCCCTGCAGTGCAAGATCTGTCTGTGTAAGAGTAATTTCTCCTGTCGCAGTACTGACCTTTTCACCGATTGTGTCTGTTTTTGCAAAAGGTGGACTATATTTATCTCCTGCTTGTGTTTTTAATGCATTAGTTATTTCATCCTCTTGAAGCGTTGAGGAGGTGGAAGCAAAAGCTGTCGCTGACAGACATGAAAATATTACTAATATTATAAAAATCATTATCCATTTTTTCATTATTGCTCAACCCCCTTTATTGCTATATCATCCCATGTAGTGCCTTTTTCTTTTTCCATTATGATCCTATCAATGGTTGTTCTATGTTTTATTGCCATTTCAGACGCGTTCAGTATGTCGAGTTCGTTGTAGCCTTTGTCTTTTAAAATGTTTATTTCCTCGTCCGATACACTGTTATCCTTTATTTTTTTTCGTAGATCTTCAAAGGCCTTCTGATTTTTTTCCTTTATATCCTGCGGCTCGTCCCACAATCCCTGTGATCTGAGATTCTCAAGCATCCCTTCCGTATTGTCCTTAAAATATTGGTTCTTTTCAACCGCCAGACTTTTCCCTGCCACCAAATTATCCAGATAAGTATTTATGTCCTTACTGTTTCTTCTTGCAAGGAATTCAGCGTCAAGTATTCCGTTTCCGTCTTTTATCTCCTTATATTTTTCTTTACTGCTGGCACTTAATGATATTAATAATGTTTTATCCCTATTTTTGACCTGAGAATATAACTGGTCGATAATTTCAAGCCAAGACATCCCTGTAAGCTTTTTATCAAGTATTTGCTGGATACTAAGCTTTCCAAGCCTGCAAAGCCTGTTGGCAGCTGCTATGTCGGCTTTTGTCAGGCCTTTCTCCAGATATGTATCTATATCATCACTGTTCAGAACCCCCGTTTTGTAATCTGTGACCTTGTTATATATTTCTTCAACCCAATAATCACCTTGTGCAAGCTCCGGATCATATGCATCGTATATGGTTTTAATCATGTTGATATCATCGTCGGTGTCTTTCCAAAAACCATATATGTCGATAAGTTTACCGAGATCATAGCCGGAGGCAGCTAATTCATTTATGTATTCTATTTCTATCATAGTAGGTTTGATGTTTTTTATAAGGCTAGCATATTTTGCCATTTGATTATAGAATTCTTCCTTTTTTAAATTTTTAGCTTCTATCGAATTAACCAAACCCTTAAACTTTATATTTTTGTCCAAAGATAATTCATACTGATCAGAACTTGCAACTATACTCGTAGTGGTGTCTGCATTACCAGAACTAACTGCAAATATGATCATAGTATTGATTGCCAGTATTATCGCAATTAAGATAATAACTTTTATCTTTCTTATCTTCATTACTCTTATCCCCTTTACTTAAACTTTTTTAATCACACCTATGTTCTATCTATTCAATTATTGTACTGCATATGATAATGTTGCATATCCGGTAATTTGGGGCCAAAAATCATTGCATTTACCGCCCCTGAGGAAGAATTGCAATTATTAATAGGGTGTATATAAAAAGCCCTACAGCTTATATGATTTTAAAAATAACCGTAGATTGCCCTGTGTCTATTATCGATTTAAATCGAAGCATTATAATAGTGCCGTAATAAGATTTATCTATCGAAATACTACTCCCATTTATAAACTCTATTATACCTGTTGTCACATAAGTAATAGTTAAATTTGTACCTTCAACAATACCGAGTCCTAAATCAATTTTAGGTGTAGGAGAATAAAAGTCTATCAAGTTAAGCTCTTCTGGATTATATTCAATTCTAAATGTTTTTGAATTTAAATTCAGCATATTATTGCTTGATAAAATAATATCATATGTCTTATCAATAGTACAATTGACTTGAATTGATGTTTGTGGCGGCTCTGTAGTTTTAGTAATAAGCTCACTCCAGTTCCCGGGACCTCCCTGATTTTTTGCCCTTACTCTATATGTATGTGTAGTATTTGGCTGTAATCCAGTATGAAAGTATGAAACATTCAGTCCATTATCAATTATGGAACCATCGACTTCTATATCAAAACCTGAAGAATCTTGTACGGCATTCCATTCAACTTTTATTGAATTAGTAGTTGCTGTAGCGCTTATATTTGGTGGCGTTCCGGGAGGCGCAAAAAGCGTTGTCCCACTTGCCTGGTTGCTTAAAACGGTTTCAATTGCAGGAGTTTCAGCATTTTTGGCTTTCATTTTAAATGAATAATTTGTACTAGGCGATAAACCTGAAACAGTTATTATCTTGTTCGGTATTGTAATCCACGTTGGAGATGAAGTAAGGGTTCCTTCTGGCGTGACAAACAATGATGTATTATTTACTATGATCTGATACTGAGTTGATACAGGGTTATTATCATTAGTCGATAAATCCAGTGCATACGATGACGGATTGCTTACTGCAATAACAGGAACCTGGGCTTTTGTATATATGTTTTGTGAATAAGTTGAAATATGCCCTTTTTTGTCCCTAGCCTCAAACTTTGATATATATTGTGTGTTTGGAACAAGAGAGTTCAGAGTATATGATGTACTTGTAAGCCAAGAAGTAATATTTGCGCCTATTGTGAAACGATAGGGATTAGGATCAAGCCCAGATATATTATCTATAGCAGAACCCGATATTGTTATGCTATTGACTGTAGAACCGGTTGCAACTGTTCCAAGTATAGGCGGTGACTTATCAACTATTATCCCTACTGATGCTATCATTGGTTCAAAAGCATCTTTTGTCTCACACTTAATAGTATGGTTTCCTTCAGATAAGGTTCCTATGTTAAATGAATTAAAAGTCACACTCTTAGATGTTGATGTATTTGTTACTATCTTTGTATCTCGCGGGGTTGCTTCTGCATCTAGATAATATTTACATGTTAAGGTATCATTATCTTGATCCGAAACTGTGATAACTGGTGCTAATGAATCCACTTCACTAAAAAAATTATTTGGATTTGGGTATGTCAAAGTTATTATAGGGTCTGTATTTACTGCATACTCCCATGTATCTTTAAAATAACCACTGCTATCCCATCCACCAAATATGTACATTTTATTACCTAGAACTGATGCTGTATGCATTGATCGTGCATTCATACTTTCAGGTCCTGGATAATCTTGTTTCCATGTATTAGAAACAGGATTATATACCCAAGTATCTTTTAGATGATTTCCTCCAAAAATGTACATTTTATTCCCAATTGTTACTGCTGTATGATTACTCCGACTAGGCATATCTGTAGGTCCTGAAGCTTTTTGTGTCCAGATATTTGTAGCAGGGTCATATTCATATAAATATTTACTCGTAATTAAAGTTCCTACATTGCCTCCAAAAATATACATTTTGTTATTTATTGCAACTGCCGTATGCTTTGCTATCCATACAGGGGCTGCTGCTTTTTGAGTCCATATATTTGTAACAGGATCATACTCCCAAGTATCATTTCTTTTATTATAGCTACTATCATAGCCTCCAAATATATACATTTTATTATTTATCACAACAGCAGAATGGCCTGCCCTTTCTGCGGGTCCATTAGCCTTTCTTGTCCATGTATTATTCGATGGGTTATATTCCCACGTATAATTTGAAAGACCTGCATCGTCTCCTCCAAAAACATACATTTTATTATTTATCACAACAGCAGAATGCTCAGACTTACCTCTTCCATCGCTAGGAGGACTTTTTTGTGTCCAACTGTTATTAATAATGTCATATTCCCAATTTTCAGCTAATGGAAAATATGCGCTACTACTTTTACCCCCGAAAATATACATTTTGTTATTAATAATTACTGCCGAATGATCACGCCTTTCCAACATTGAGGCCGGTCCCGAAGCTTTCTGAGTCCAAGTACCAGATGCAAACGCATTATTACCAAGCTGAAAGAAATTACGATAGTCCAGTGTTTTGTTAAAAATGGAGTCAATATTTACAGAAATATTAAATAATATTACCGTAAATATTATAACGACAACCAAAGCCTTTTTCATAATGTTAGTGCTGTACATTTTGTTTCCTCCTAAATTATATTAAATTACATAACTAAGAATCTCAGTAATCTAATTTATATTCTGTTAAATTAAATAATCATTTCTTTTGTGAATAGTATTAAACTTTTTTGTTTTATATGAGTATAACAGTAATATTTTGTCATATACATAAAATAATATAGCAAACTATGTAATTTATGTAAAGATTATTTCCCATAAAATCAGGAAATGCGAAATTTTTCGCAAAACAAAAAGACTACCTTTTTTAAAGGTAATCTTTTTTATTTCAATGTATTCTATTGAAAGTACAACAGCTAAAAAAGGGATACAACACTTTCCGAGTACAAATATCTTTACTTTCTACTTTATTGCTTTTCTGCTTTTCTGCTTTTCTACTTCTTTACTTCAGTTGCTCCGGTTACCGTACCGCCTTTATCCAGCTTAAATGAAGATTTGAACTCTTCGCTTGCGAAATAAACATTTCCTTCAACCTTGGCATCAACTATCATAAAATTGTTTGCTTCAACATAGACGTCGCCTTTAAAGGTTCCGCCCTGAATCCTGGCATTTTCACTCTTAACAGTCAATTTTGGAGCCGTTAAATTGAATCTTGCGGTAACTTTGTGGTCTGCATCCTGGGTATAAAGAGCGATTTTTCTCTGAATAATGTCCTTGCCTGCATCATCTTTCTTGCCGTTTTTAAATGTTCCGTCCAGCACGAGTTCCTTGTCAATCGTCAAATCATTCAATGTAGCAATAATCCATGTTCCATCTTTGCTTATTGCTTTCAGGAACGCATCCGCATCCTTTACAATTGAAGCCGTTGTTACCGCATCGACCGCCGCCGTTGTTGTAGCTGCTGTTGTAGCTGCACTTGTCTCTGCTGGTTTGGCGCCATTGCATCCTGCCAATAATGTCAATACCATTGCTAAAACGATTAATAGTGAAACTGCTTTGATCTTCATAGTAACCCTCCCTTTATTTTTAGGAAATTTTGTAGATTATAGGATATATTATAGCATGGTTATTTATTTAACGAAATATACTTTTTAACGAAAAATATAAAAATTTTACTGTGATTGTTTTTTAACAAGTCCGGTACCCTTGACA
>VEPD01000157.1 GCA_012027035.1 Ruminiclostridium sp.
GCACACCCCATATTCGGTTTACCGCAATCCTTCAAGCGGGAAAAGGGCAGTGGTAGTTGCCAACTATGATGAAAACGGGGAAATTGAAACCGATGTAAGACTTGATAACTATACAGGTACTTTTATAATGGCAACACCCGAACAGCAGGAGCCGAAGGAAAGCAATGGGAAAGTATCTATTCCACCCAGGTCGGCGGTTGTATTAATAGAAAGATGACAGAAGGATAGAGAGGAGAAACCGTTTTGAGATTACACCTCTTTACAGAAAATCAGAAACGGAAATAAAACAGACTATTATACAGGAGGGACGGATATATCATGGGACGGAAATTTTTAGCAGGAATCACTCATCCGGATCAGGATGTAGAACAAATAAAAGATATCGGCTTTAACGCAATTAGATTGAATATCCCTTTCCCGTTTGAAAATGAAGACGGGGAGCTCTGCAGGGATTTTCTTCAGACTGCAGGGTGGATTGATGAAGCGGCGGCAGCAGGTCTTTCGGTTGCCGGAATTACAGCAAATCCTGGCGATATGCCGGACTGGGCGGGAAAGGCGGGTTCAGATAAATTCTACAGGAAGTTTCAGGACACCTGCCGGTTTCTCAGTTCCTATTTTAAAGGGAAGGTAGTTGTATGGCAAATAGGCAACGAAATGAATCTCAAAAATTCCAGAAAACCTCTGGATGCCGATGAAGCTGTACGTTTTGCCGTTGCAGGAATCCATGGGATCCTTGAAGGGAACCCCGGTGTACTGGTTGGAATCAATATGGCGGAGTTGGAACAGGAAGCCCTTTATATATATGATCAGGTATACAATAAAAGCAGAGCCGGGGCAAACTATATCGGGAGCGATGGTTACTTCGGCACATGGCATAAAGGTGGACCGGACAGATGGTATGAATTTATAAAACAGCTTTACAACCTGGCCGGAATGCCCATCATCGTACACGAATGGGGCTTTGCGTCGGAAGGCGGCGCCATGACCCCTGAGGAACTGGCAAGCGGTGTTTACCCGTGCAGCGTGAAAAAGTGGAGATATACATGGGGAGAAGGCCACACCAGGGAATCGCAGGCTGAATATATCCGCAGGATTTATTCAATTCTTCTTAATGATCCAAGGGTCATCGGGTGCTTTTATTATGCATGGAACGACGGGCCGATGTGCTGGCAATGCGGACAACCTGATTGTCCCTGTGAGAAATGCTGGGGTATTTTTGACACGGCAGGGAATAGAAAACCCTCATGGTATGCACATCGGGAGTCGTTGCGCCACTTGAAAAATAATGTTTGAAGGTGACACAATATGCTGCTGGATTTTGAGCTGCCGGTAAAGGAAATAGAAAAGAGAAAACAGCGTATCCGGGATGTCTGGGAATAATCTTGGGGGGGGTAGATTTTATGCGTAAAAACGACTATGTGGATAATGATTTGCTTTACATGCCGGACTATCCGCTGAGTAAAGATATACCCGGTATGACAAGATTAACAGCTCCAATGGTTATAGGTACCGGAGACATGTGGCCGCTTACGTGGGCGGATGATAATGATTTATATACCGGCGCAGGAGATAATTATGCTTTTGGCCCGGCATGGAGTTTTATGAATTTTTGGAAAATAACAGGGACTCCTCCGGGTCATGACGCTATATGCGTGAATTCATTGGATTTTGTAAAAGGGCTGGTTAAGGAAGAAGTCAAATACTCAGTCAAGCCTGCCGGAGTTATCTGTGTAGATGGCGTTCTCTACCTTGCCGTAGAAGATATGCTTTATCATGATGGCCGGTATGGGAACCAGATAAATATCGGAGCATGGATAATCACATCAGCCGACCATGGACGCACATGGAGTCCGGTGCCGGATGAAGAAGGCCGGAAATTTTTTACCGGACGGTTTGCTTCACCTCATTTTCTACAGTTTGGCCGGGATTATTCCGGCGCGCGTGACAGTTATGTATATGCATATTCCTGTGCCGGCGATGATGGAGGTGCATGTTGGAGCGCCGGCGATGAAATGTTCCTGGGACGCGTACCGAAGGACAGTATATTGGAACGGGCCGCCTGGGAGTTTTTTGGCGGGGAAGCTGGCGGACACCCAAAATGGGTGTCAGAATTGGAACAGTCAGTTCCGGTATTTCGTTATCCCAAAAAAACCGGTGAAAATGAAGTTGTGTATAATGCAGGACTAGGACGCTATCTTCTGCTTAATTGGGCTTTCATCGATTGTACCAACCACAGGGTCGGTTCCCGTCATTCTGAACTGACGATTTTTGAAGCGCCGGATATATGGGGGCCCTGGGCTCTTGTCTATCGGGAACTGAATTGGGGATATAACTGTGATTATCAGCCCCGTCTCCCTACAAAGTGGATCAGTCCGGATGGGCGTACTGCATGGATTCTGTCAGCCGGCAATTTTCACAGGGACGGCGGGCGGATGCATTATGGGATGGTCACATCACAAGTAGAGTTTGGCACAGGGAACTATGGTGATATTCATCCAAAAAATGTCCCGGGAATTGTCAGGGATGTGCAAGCTACGCCTCTTAGCGATTCAGAAATCAAGTTAAGCTGGATCGCTGATGTACGTGCCGGTTTTTACTGTATTACACGTGACGGAATAAGATTGGCGGACATTGGGTCGGAGGTGAGACCGCAACAGTTTCTGGATGACAAATTGGAGAATAATCGTACATATACCTATACTATAC
>VEPD01000156.1 GCA_012027035.1 Ruminiclostridium sp.
CTGTAAAGCTCAAAAAAGATATCCTCTCTGCCATCAAGTGCGCTCAGGTGCGCCGCCACAGTTACACTGTCGCCTCTGGCAATGGGGCCCGTCAGCGCATTCAGGCTTCCTTTCGCCGCAATATTCTCCACAGTATTCCTGAGCAATGGCATGAAAGCCTTGATTCCCATATTTTTATCAATACCGGCTTCATCAAGCAGCATGCCTGAGATATGAGTCAGCGCAACAGTATAATTGGAGAGAATGCAAGCGGCAGCATGGTAAAGCGGTTTTGCTTCCGGCTTTAAATCAAGGAGCGTTCCCTTTAGTATTCCTACCAGGCGCAAGGCTTTTTCCCTTGCTTCGGCGGAACCCTCGTAGCCGAAAAATATTCCGTACATCCCCTTCCATCCTTCTTCTTTTGAAGCAAAAGTTTGTATGGGGTGTAGTGAACCCGTACAACCCCCGTCCCGGGCTAAAATCTCCAATTCCGACGACGTCAGGGCGCCGCTGCAATGCAGGAATGTTTTTCTACTGACGGCGGAAGCGCTGTATTCATGTATTTTTACCGCAACACCGGCTATAACGGAGTCAGGAACAGCTAGTAAAACAATATCTGCATTATTTATTGTCCGGGCAATATCATTGATGAAAATCCTTCCCAATTTTCCGGAAAGATAATCCACAGACTGCTCTGATCTGCTGCAAATACCTGAAATCTCAGCACCATTGTCGGCCAAAGCCAGAGCGAAAGCTGTTCCTACTTTTCCCGCACCAATAATCCCGATCTTCATATCCATTTTCATGTTCCCGTGTTTATCACTTCATTCATACTGCCCGTCCTATATCCCTTCAAATCAAGTGTCACATACTTGAAACCGATTTCTCTCATTTCATTGTGTACCTTGTCCATTACAGCTTCGTCAAAAAACTTCCTTCGCTCGTTTACAGCCACTTCTATCCTGGCCACATCGCCATGCATACGTACTCTCACCTGCCTGAACCCCATATCCAGCATATACTGCTCAGCTTTATCGATCATGCCAAGCTTTTCACGGGTGATTTCCTGTCCGTAGGGAAAACGTGATGCAAGACAGGCAAAAGGCTGTTTGTCCCACGTGGGGAGTCCCATTTCCCTGGAAAGCGCTCTGATGTCGTCTTTCGACATATCTGCCTCCCTGAGTGGACTCACTACTTTGAGTTCCTTCATTGCAGCCATTCCCGGACGATAATCGCCAAGATCGTCAGTATTGGAACCATCGGCTAAATATGTAATGCCATACTGCCCGGCTACCCGGCTGATTTTAGTGAACAACTCCTTCTTGCAGAAATAGCAGCGGTTGACCGGATTCCCTGAAAAGCCTTCAATGTCCAGCTCCTCGGAAACTATTGTTATGTGTTTTGCACCCAGCGTTTTCACAAATGCCACCGCCTCGTTATATTCCCTCTCCGGATAGGTCGAAGACCTGGCGGTTACTGCTATTACATTATCCTTCAATGTATCATGGGCAACCTTTAAAAGAAAAGTACTGTCTACTCCACCGGAGTATGCAACAGCCAGTTTCTCCATCCTTTTCAGATTTTCTTTCAATTTTGCCAATTTGTGTTTATTATCCATTTTCACCTGTCCTTTAATACTACAGCAAAAACTTCATTATTAATCGCTTTAATGTATTATTTCCATAAGGATAATTCGGTTGTTTTCGCTGTAGTATAGTTGTTGATGAATATATATTACCATATTATCATATAAAATTAAGCAAATATTTCACTTGTTTTACAAGTAGTTTACATTCATTGTAGAATTCCGGGGCCTCTGCTATTATTAAGACATACATAGAATAGGTATGGTAGCTATGAAAAAGCTGGCATGGTTGATCCTCCTGGCAGGTATGATATTTGCACCTGCAACAGTGAGTCACGCTGAAAGCGTGTTATCATTTGAATATAATGGAAAAACATATACGGTAGAGCAGGCTTCTTCACCTGAAAGCGGCTTTCCATTCGATGTGCAGACTAAAGACGGTTTATTGCTGCTGTCGGATAAAGCTTTAGGCTTTTCAGCTTTCATAAGGCAGAATTCTCTGGACAAATCCTCCATGGGGGCATTAAGAAAATATTACAATGATTACTCATCTATTGATTTTGAGATATTCACCAAATACATAGACCTTCAAAAAAGCTACATACCTGCGCTGCAGGATTTATACCGCAGCAGTTATCTTTTCGGCAATCCTGAAAATCCAAACTCGGAAACCAATATGAAAGTATTTTATCAGGATAAAGACGAGATTTTCGGAAATAAATCTGATGTTATTTTATACAACATTATTAATTCCGACAGGCTGAACTATTCTGAAGAAACGCACCTTGACATGATTGTGCCCGTATATAGCGACTTGTCGCTGATAAGTATCAATTTTACCTTTAAAGCGGGGAATTTGAATAAAGAAACAGAGCAAGCCGTCTATAAACTTTTAAGTTATATGCGTTTCACCGGTTTCCCAGTTCAAACCGGCACATTAAAAGTATTTGATGAAAAAGAAGCGGTAATAGCTGCAAATGCAGGTATATACAAGACAGCCGGGGGAAATTCTGGCGATTTTACCGAATTGAAGGATGAAACAGCCGGCTTCACTCTCAAATATCCTTCATCTTATTTGCCGTATATGGAGAATAAGCTTGGTGGAAAGCTGAATTACAAAAGCTTCAAGATCAGTCCCCGCCAAGTATTGTCAATATCTGCGGAACAAACCTCTGCGACTGGCTCCGTTTATGATAAGGCCTCATATATGAAGGAATTGTACAAACCGATAACAGTAAAAAAGGAAGGTAAAGAAACTATCAGCGGCAATGAATTTGTTTTTTTGATATATGAGCTTAAAGATGGCGAAGGAAACGTAACTTATATAAAAGACTATTTTACTGCCGGCGACAAGTTTATTTATAATATACGCTTAAGCAGCCGTTTTGAAGATGCATCGGCGGAACTGGACAGCGATTTTCATAAAATCCTGAGCTCTTTTATAATTTCCGATGCCGAGGTTGTGAAAACCGGGAGTGAAGCTCCATTTATAAAATATTCAAACAAAGAAGAAGGTTACAGTTTTTTATACCCTGTGAAGTGGAAATTGACCGATGTGTCAAAAGACATAAATTTTGATTCCCTAAGCCTTAAAATTCCGGAGTTGTCAGGCCCGATTGACATTTACATTTCCGAAGGAGAATTGAAAGCGGATATCAATCCCGAAGAAATCCCTTCTATCCTTTCAGGAGTGGACGCCGAAGTATCCGCCAGGAATACCCGGAATTATACTCCTCCTTACACAGGGACTCTTAACAGGCTGCTGAGCCATAGTTTTCAAAAAGATAATGAGATCACATATGTCTATAGACTTGTCAATTATATGGATTCCAACGGCAGGCCCCGCTTGTGTTATTCAAAGGACATAGTGAAAAAAAACAAGATATATTCCATGTTCATTTCCGTAAGTGAATATGCCACTTTAAACGGAAGTGTTTCTGATACAGATATAAATACGGTTATTGAAAAAATAGCCTCCTCTTTTAAGTATGAGGGAACCTATGAATCAAATGAAAGGGACAGTTTTGGCGAAACCAGGAACCGAAAGGTCGTAAAACTGGAAAACATCCTGAAGCAGCAGCTGGGACGTGATGCAAAGATCGTCCAGGCTGTAAACACAAGCGTCGGCGGCAGCTATTTTATCAATGTTGAAGGTGTGGAAGATAGCGGATACTACAGGGTTAAACCGGATTTTACAAGTAACTCTTTATTTATTGAAGAAGCACTGCTCAAAAAAGACTGCAAGTCGGCTCTGGAGGAATATTTATCCACTGATGTGAATGTCTATTTTCCTTCAGGAGATGAGTTTAAAAATATTGAAAATCAGAAAGACGGCAATGGCCATTATACCATGGTTGTTTATACGGAATTCAATAACACCTCGGGATTCTTTATATTGGACATAGACCCGAATGAACACCTTACTAAAGCTATCTCATTCAAATCCTCAAAAGATCTGGCGGAAGAGATCTCTGCCGGAATTGCGCAGAATGCCGTGATTGGATTTATTATAAATAACTCTGTTGACAGGAAGGATTTTACGCTGAATTTCCACTTTTATTCTTCCATCATCGGTCATTTTTTCAGAAGCTACATGGTAGTCCTCAATCCCGAGACTCTTACACTGGAATATTCAATTTAATATAACGCCTAAGCTGGAATGAATCCGGCTTAGGCTCACGCAGGCTACGCCTGCGCACCCCGCCTTCGCGTGGCGTTTGAACAACGTCAGTGGGAGATTGAACTCACCACTGGCAGCTTTCCATCGGAAACCCGCCACCTATGAGGTGGGGGACTGTTGACGTTGTTCAATAATAAAATAAGGGGCTGTTAAGCCCCCTGGAAATGACCTTTTTGATAGTTTCTTTCCCCACTTACGCAATGTGTCTTTGCGAGCGGAATGCAATGAAGCGCGGCAATCTCTATTTACCGCTTGACAGATATGCGTTTATGAATTTATCTATCCCGCCATCCATTACGGCATTTACATCACCTATTTCATAATTGGTCCTATGATCCTTTACCAACGTATAAGGGCAAAACACATATGACCTTATCTGGCTTCCCCATGCTATATCAAGCTGTACGCCCTTCAGGTCCTCGATCTTTTCCTTGTGCTCGCGCTCTTTCAGTTCCAAAAGCTTAGCCTTCAGCATCTTCATCGCGTTATCCCTGTTTTGAAACTGGGATCTCTCTGTCTGGCAGGATACTACAACACCGGTTGGAACATGAGTAATCCTGATGGCCGATTCGGTCTTGTTAATATGCTGACCGCCTGCTCCACTGGCCCGGTAGGTATCCACCCGCAGATCTTCGGGATTTATATCCACCTGGATATCATCATCCAGCTCGGGCATGACGTCTGCGGATGCAAATGAAGTATGCCTTCTTCCGGAAGCGTCGAAGGGTGATATCCTTACAAGTCTGTGCACACCCTTTTCGGATCTGAGAAAGCCATAGGCGTTTTCGCCGATTACATTAATTGCAACACTTTTTATGCCTGCTTCATCTCCATCAAGGATATCAAGAGTCCTTACGCTGTAACCGTTCTTTTCAGCCCACCGCGTGTACATTCTCAGAAGCATCTGGACCCAGTCCTGGGCCTCTGTCCCTCCAGCGCCTGCATGGAGTGTAAGGATAGCATTGTTTTTATCATAAGGCTTAACCAGCAATGCTCCGAGTTTGAGCTTTTGAAGTTCATCCTTCAATTTGGCTATGCCCTCGCCGATTTCAGAAACGACACTTCCGTCATTTTCTTCAAGGCCCAGCTCGTTCAGGACTTTCAGGTCATTCCAAACACCGACCAGTTTTAAGTATTTTTCAACTTTTGTCTTAAGAGCTTTTGTCTTCTGAAGAACCTTCTGGGAATTCTCCATATCCTCCCAAAAACCAGGTTCGGCAGCCTTCTGCTCCAGTTCTTCTATCTCGACATTCAGTCTGGCAATGTCAAAGTGAAGCCCCCATTTCGTCCATTGCTTCTTTCAGATTATCAATTTCTATTTTGAATTGTTCCAATTCCAGCAACTTTATCAACTCCTGTCAATTCCCTGCTATACAGGTACCGGTGAAAATATGCTTTTCGCTATGGATTTCTGCAAATACAGTCCATTTAGCCGGCATTTGCAGAAAAATCGGAAGTAATGTTTCCGCAAGTACTCCCATATGCAGGTATTCGACTAACATTATACCAATCCGGCCGCCGATAGTCCATACCATCTTTTACTTCACGATTTCATGGTCTGCAATAATAGCACCCGTAATTGTTTTCATGGACATTCTGTTATTCATGTTTTTCTTTGCAAATAGTTGCTATACTACTCACCCAAATTTGCAACTCCCTTCAGATATTCCTTCATTTATTATGAGTGAGTAGTATCCAAATCCCTATATCGCGCCGCCTATAAATGGAAAAACAAAAAATTATGATTTTTTTCAAATTAGATGTTGCATTTATCAAACCATGATGTTATAATGGCTACAATACAGTGAAGCTGGTAAGTAAAGGCGCTTATCCGGAGAAGTGACTCTCCTGATAATGCGTCTTTTTTATTTAGCCGGACATGTGCAAACATGCAATGAGGGCAGTTTTGCTTGTTCCGGTATAGTTTTTTGAATCCCGCCGATGTGATTCGTTTAGGATTTTTCTCCTGTTATCAAAGCCGATAATTACCCCTTTCTCTATATTCACTGTAAACACATCAAATAGATTTAAAGGAGTGTTTTTATGAAAAAGAAGTTATTGGCTTTTACTCTGGCACTATCGGCAATTCTTTGTATGCCTGCGGCAGTTTTTGCAGAAAGCGGGGCGCGCATCGATACCGGTGACACCGCATTCATATTCGTTTCAACAGTTCTGGTTTTCATTATGACGCCTGGCCTTGCACTGTTTTATGGCGGAATGGTAAGAAAGAAAAATGTCCTTAACACAATGATGAATTCATTCATAGTTATTGCTCTAATATCCATACAATGGGTCATAATCGGTTACACCATTGCTTTTGGTCCGGATAAAGGCGGCCTCTTTGGCGGATTTGACCGGATAGTCCTTAATGGAATCGGTTTCGAACCAAATGCTGATTATGCAGCCACAATTCCGCAAACCCTTTTTGTATTGTTTCAAATGATGTTTGCAATAATTACGCCGGCGCTAATTACCGGAGCTTTTGCAGAAAGGATGCGCTTCCCCGCTTTCCTGATATTCATACTGCTTTGGGCGACACTTGTCTATGATCCCCTGGCACACTGGGTATGGGGAGTAGGAGGCTGGCTAAGAAATCTGGGCGCTCTGGATTTTGCAGGAGGAACTGTCGTACATATCAGTTCCGGTACTGCAGGCCTTGTTGCAGCCCTTGTCCTGGGAAAACGAAAAGGTTACAGGACCACTCCCATGATACCTCACAATATTCCTTTCGTACTCGTTGGAGGAGCGCTGTTATGGTTCGGCTGGTTCGGTTTTAATGCAGGAAGCGCTCTCAGTGCAAACGGACCGGCAATGAACGCATTCCTGACAACCAATACTGCCGCAGCAGCTGCTGCACTTTCCTGGGTTGTTATCGAGTGGCTGCACCACGGCAAACCTACACTTCTGGGCGCTGTCACCGGTTCTGTCGTCGGTCTGGTTGCAATAACGCCGGGAGCCGGCTTTGTCGGCCTCGCCTCGGCAATAATCATCGGGCTGGCAGTGAGTCCGTTATGCTACTTTGCAATTAGTATAGTCAAGACAAAGCTGGGCTATGATGATTCGCTTGATGCTTTCGGCTGCCACGGTATCGGGGGTATGTGGGGCGCTCTTGCCACCGGCTTGTTCGCAAGCAAGGAAATCAATCCGCTGGGCAGCAACGGCCTATTTTTCGGAAATCCTGCACAGCTTGGAATACAAGCCTTAAGCGTAGTGGTTACTATTGTACTTTCAGCTGTATTGACTTTTTCAATCTTGAAAGGGATCTCTCTTTTCATGAAACTCAGAGCTACAGAAAAGGAAGAAGACGAAGGACTGGATACTGCACAGCATGGTGAAGAGGCATATCCTGACTTTGCCGCGCAGGAAGGGCTTTCAATTTAGGAACAGTTAAAATATAACTTCCCCTAAGGTAAAAGAGGACGGTTCTTTTTGAGCCGGACATCGTACCTAACTTATTGATTTAACAAACTTCACGGAGGTAAGCCGCATGAAAAAAGTAGAAGCAATTATCAGGCCGGGAAAACTGGAAGATATTAAAGAAGCCCTCAACAGATACAATGTCAATGGATTGACTATCAGCCAGGTGATGGGCTGCGGACTTCAGAAAGGCCGTAAGGAGTATTTCAGAGGAAATGAAGTGACAATGAATCTGCTTCCAAAAATAAAAATCGAATCAGTAGTCAGAGATGAACAGCTGGAAGAGGTTATAAACATTATCAGCAAGGAAGCTAAAACCGGTGAGGTGGGAGACGGCAAAATATTCATATACGATGTCGAAGATACCATCAGGATCAGAACCGGCGAACGGGGCGATATTGCCATTTAGATTAAAACAAACTATACTTACCTTAATACAATTTTCATATACAGCATTTTGCTACCTTGCTCGCTCCTATTTCCAGTTATTCTTTTATAACTCAACTTTCCCACCTTGTGAGATTCCCACGTCGCTACCGCTCCTCGGAATGACAAGGTTGTATTTTATGTCATAGCGAGCGGAGCGTGGCAATCTCGCTTTTGCTTCAATTATCAGGCTGGAAAAGTTGTGTTTATAACCATGTCATCACCTGCGGTTTCTCTGTACAAATGCATTTATCCTTTTTACAGCTTCAATGATGTTTTCAATGGAGTTTGCATAGGTTGCCCTGATAAAGCCATCACCACTGCTGCCAAAAGCATTGCCGGGTACCACCAGCACCTTTTCCTCCTTCAGAAGCCTTTCACAAAACTCATCCGAAGACATTCCAGTTGACTTGATGCTTGGAAATACATAAAAGGCCCCAAGAGGCTCAAAGCAATCACAGCCGGCTTTTCTGAATCCATCGACAAGGACCTTCCTTCTGCGGTTATATTCTCTTACCATCTCATCAACATCTTTATCGCTGCTTTCGTGAAGCGCTTCAATAGCAGCGTATTGTGCGGTTGTAGGAGAGCACATTATCGCGTACTGGTGAATCTTATTCATTGCTTCAATGAGGTCGGGATGGCCGCAAGCATATCCGATTCTCCATCCGGTCATGGCGAAGGCCTTGGAGAACCCATTGATCAATATGGTCCTGTCCTTCATTTCAGGAAAGCCTGCAAAGGAAAAATGCCTGCCCTCATAAGTAAGTTCGGCATATATCTCATCGGAAATAACGATTATATCCTTGTCTATAAGGATATCAACCAGCCCTTTCAATTCTTCCCTGTTCATTATTGCACCGGTGGGATTGTTGGGAAATGGAAGGATCAATATCTTTGTCCTTTTGGTGACGGCCTTTTCCAGAAGCTCCGGAGTGAGCTTGAACTGGTCCCCGGCTGTCAGGTCGATAGTGACGGGCGTTGCCCCCGTAAACATGGTGCACCCCTTGTAAGCGACAAAGCTGGGTTCCGGAATTATCACCTCGTCACCCGGCCCTGCCAGAGCCCTTAATGCAATATCAATGCCTTCACTAGCGCCTACCGTGACTATTATCGCATTTCCGGGGTTATATTCAAGGCTGTATTTTCTTCCGACATAAGCCGCTATTTCTTTTCTCAGTTCAATAAAGCCCGGGTTTGAAGAATAATGCGTATGACCCTTCTCAAGCGAATAAATACCGGCTTCACGCACACTCCACGGAGTAATGAAATCAGGTTCCCCGATACCCAGTGAAATGGCATCCTTCATCTCATTTATCAGGTCGAAATACTTTCTGATTCCCGATGGAGGCATGTCACTGACATTTTTTCTGATCATGCTTTTAAGATTCATAAAATCACAGCCTCTCTGTCATCTTCAGATTTCCCCTCGAAAACAATCCCCTTATCCTTGTACTTTTTCAGCACAAAGTGAGTCGAGGTACTCAGAACATTGTCAAGGGTGGCAAGCTTCTCTGCCACAAAAAGAGCTACTTCCTTCATACTGCCGCCTTCGATCATAACCGTAAGGTCAAAGCCTCCGGACATAAGATAACAGGCTTTCACCTGGGGATACCTGTATATTCTCTCCGCTACCTTGTCAAAACCCTGGCCTCGCTGGGGAGTCACCTTTACTTCAATAAGTGCCGTGACTGTTTCCCTGTCTGTTTTGTCCCAATTGATAAGCGCCTTGTAACCGACTATGACGCCGTCTTCTTCAAGCTTGCTTATCTGTTCCCTGACCTCATCGACACTTTTATTGAGCATAAGCGCCATATTTTCCACACTCAGGCTGCTGTTCCTCTCTAAAATCTCCAGAATCTCCTTCATGTTTTCCACTTCCTTCAGAATTTATTATTTGCTTAAAATAACTTACATATCACTCCCACCGCA
>VEPD01000197.1 GCA_012027035.1 Ruminiclostridium sp.
ATTCAACAAAAACATCAGGGTCTATGAAGTGCTGAATACCGGCTGGTGGTACGATTTCGGTTTCTATATCGCCATAATCAGCGGCTTCGGCGGTTTATCGCTGACAAGAAAAAAAGCTGCAAAAAAGAAAGATTAGTACTTCATGAAGAGCTTCACATCATGTTAATAAAAAAGAGGTAGTTGATTATAAAGGAACCGGCTTTTGAAAAATGCAAACCCCTGAATGGCGGAATTATCAAGCTGGTTCCCATTTAATCAGCATTAACCGGTTGTTTTCCCTTCCCCATAACCACAACAATACTGTGTTCCCTGCCGTCATCCACAAGGCTCGCGGCGTTATCCGGGCAGATACCTAGATCGGAAGTCACTTCCAGTACGCCCTTGCTTACGCCCTGCGGATTTTCAACCTTAATATCGTATGTTGTACTGCAAAAGCGGTATCTCGCACGGTATCCGTTCCATCCTTCCGGTATGCATGGATCAAAATACAGCAGGTTTCCGCGTTTGCGTATTCCCAATATATTCTCGACGCCCACGTTGTAAATCCAGCCTGCTGAGCCCGTATACCAGGACCAGCCGCCTCTTCCCGCATTGGGAGCCACTGCATAGACGTCGGCTGACATTACATAGGGCTCCACTTTATACCGCGCATATTCTATCTCAGTCCGTGCATGGTTAACAGGGTTTATCATATGAAACAGCTCCCAGGCTTTATCTCCGGCCCCAAGTTCGGCAAAGGCCATTACTGTCCAGCTGGCGGCATGGGTGTACTGACCTCCGTTTTCACGCACTCCGGGGACATATCCCTTGATATAGCCCGGCTGAAGAATACCTTTATCGAACGGCGGCGTTAACAGCTTGATTACACCTTCTTCTCTGTCTATCAGGTATTTTTCAACAGCGTCCATTGCTTCTTTTACTCTCTCAGGTTTTCCGGCTCCGGATATGACAGCCCACGACTGGGAAATGGAGTCAATCCTGCATTCGGAATTCTGGACGGATCCCAGCGGAGTGCCGTCGTCAAAATATGCTCTTCTATACCAACTGCCGTCCCAGGCTTCCCTTTCAAGAAATTGTACTATATTTGAAGCAGCTTCCGTATATCTTTCAGCTCTTTTTTTATCATTACATTCAACGCTGATGGGAATAAATTTTTTAAGAACGGTATAAAGGAACCACCCCAACCAGACACTTTCTCCCCTGCCTTTATTTCCAACTGCATTCATCCCGTCATTCCAGTCACCTGAACCCATAAGCGGTATCCCATGGACGCCGAAACGCAGAGACAGGTCTATGGAACGTATGCAATGCTGGTAAAGAGTGCCGGTTTCACGGGATATCCAGGGGATATCATATCTTTCATCCTCATCGGCAGCAAGCTTTTCAGAATCAATAAACGGAATTTCAGTATCGAGGATCCCCCGATCTCCTGTATGATCCACATATTCAGCGGCTACATAAGGCAACCATAACAGGTCGTCGGAATATTTTGTCCGTATTCCCTTTCCATGCTCATTATGCCACCAGTGCTGGACGTCTCCTTCAACAAATTGACGTGATGCATGAAGCAAAAGCTGTTTTTTTGCAAGATCCGGCCATATATTCATGACTGCCATGCAGTCCTGCAATTGATCCCTAAAACCGAATGCCCCTCCTGCCTGGTAAAAAGCTGATCTGGCCCAAAGCCTGCAGGATATGACCTGATAAAGCAGCCAGCCGTTCAGCATTACATCCATGGATTTGTCGGGGGTATCCACCTGCATGACCGAAAGCTTTTCCGCCCACATATTCCTGACTTTTTCCAGCTCATCGGCAGCGGAATCCGGAGACCGGTATCTATTGACAATCGTTTCAACTTCCCGGATGGATCCGGACTGTCCGAACAGGAATACCACCTGCTTTTCCTCACCCGCTTCAAGCTTTATCCCGACTTTTACAGCGGCGCAGGGATCCAATCCCGCCCCGACTCTTCCGGAGAATTTGTCTGCATACATGGCTGCCGGTTGTTCCATACTGCCGTTAATACCAAAGAATTCATTCCTATCACCCGTATAGCTGCAATATTCTTCTGAGGAATATATAAAAGCAATTTTCCCCCTGGAGTCATTGGCGTATTTATTTTCCATAAGCAAAACTCTTGATTCTTCTCTAAACCCGGATACTACATATGGCCATGTTGCAGCTCCGTTTACTCCCAACACCGGCCTTACATAATAAATAAGCGTGATTTCTCTTGCGGCTCCGGAAATATTTTTTAATGATACCAGAGAAAATTTAAGCGTATCTTTGCCTGCAGCAAATAATGTCATGCTTTGCTCCATTCCATGACTGTCATGCCTGAATACCGTGTATCCGAAACCATGCCGTACCATATAAGTCCCGTCTTCCCTTACAGGCTTTGGAGTTATACTCCAGAAGCTTCCGTCTTCATTGTCCTTTAAATAAATGGCTTCGCTCAGCCGGTCTGTTACAGGATCGTTTGACCAGGCGGTAAGCTTGTTTTCCCTGCTGTTGTCCGACCAGGTATAACCTCCGCCGGATTCCGTCACAAGAAAACCAAAATCAGGATTTGAAATGACATTGATCCACGGAGCGGGAGTAGTGTGATTTTTTTGTAACTTGATGATGTATTCCGTGCCTTCGGTATTAAACCCGCCGATTCCATTGAAAAAATCCAGTTTCCCAACATCCGGAACTGCGGGCAATGCTGTCTGGGATAATGTTCCATGACCCTCTTCCGCTGTTTTCCCTGTGAGTGAAAGGTACGGGGTTTTCCGCGCCTGATTAATTTGTTCCTTCAATGCGTTAATGCTTCCCTTTACCACAAATCGTGCGGTTGTGTAGAATAAGTAGATCTGATCAGCATCCATGACGGAAGCGCTTTTTATGAAAACGCCTCCTTTCCTTTCCGCAAGCTCCCTTGCATGGCTTGCAGCCACAGCATCCCTGACCATGTCGAGTATTGGCTGCGAATAGCCGCTCTCCTGCTCTATGAAAATCACAAGATCAATTTCCAGCCCTTTCATTCTCCAGTACTCATGTGCTTTCAAAACCCAGAATACTATATCCATATCCTCTCTTCCCGTTATACGCGCCAGTAATAGAGGCAAATCCCCTGAAATCCCAAAAGGCCATAAATCAGGCTGGGCCTTGGTATTTTTTTCAATCATATCACTGATTTCCGCTCTCAAGGGATTATACATCAACAAGAACGGCGCCAGTTCAAGAAACAGCTCTACATCCTCGGACTTGAGTCCAAGGTATCTTGATTCCACCTGACTGCGAGTCCATGACAGCTCGAATGCCCTTTCCGAAGCTTTTATATCCTGGTACTTTTCTGCAAGCTCCAGCGCAAACTTTCTTGTCTGTGCTACTGCAACTGTAAAAGCTATCCTTGCAGTTTTTCCCGGCTCTATTCTTATCCGTCTTCTCAAACTCATTACCGGATCCAGCACTGAACCTTCGCTGTTGGACAGGGGTTGATCAGGCTCCATAGCTGCCGGTTTTGCAAGGCTTCTGTTTCTTCCGATGAATTTCATACGATCGGTCTCATATTGTATTTCGCCTACCACATTCCCGTCAACTGCCATTGTATGCATGAGCCATACCGGTTTGCACCCTTCCGTCCTTTGCCTTCTGGTCGCCAGGAGACACGCACGCTCTCTCTCATATTCCGTGCTTATAAAGAGCTTGCTGAAGGCTGGGTGTGCAGCATCATCCTCAGCAGCGGAAAGCACAACTTCAAAATAACTGGTCACCTCTATGACCCTTGCATGCCCGCTGTGATTGGTCAGTGAAATTCTTCTCACTTCCGCATTGTCCTCAGGCGATACCGTTATTTCGGTATAGGTTTCAATATTACCGTCTTTTCTGTGAAACTCAGCTTTGTCCGGTGAAAAAACCACCCTGTATTTCTCCGGTATATCGTTGGACGGTTCAAATGTTGCAGACCAGGAACTGTTGGAATTCACATTCTGAATGTATACGAACATACCGCCCATCTCCGGTGCAGAATCTCCCGACCATCTGGTAACAGCCTTTCCCTCGTTTTTACTGTAACCTGATCCGCCATCGGTAATTGTTACCGAATAACTTCCGTTTGAAAGTATATGCATGTGCGGAAGGACGGAATCCGGGACTCCAAAGGTTCTGACAGCCTCTCCTTCACCGGCTTCGATTCTTTTTTCGGTAAAAGTGCTGTCATCCCTGTACTCTTTGGCAAAAAAGCTGCTTTCTGGACTTTTTTCCTGCAGCAGCAGCTCAGCGGATTTTATTACAGGATCGGAATGAAAACGTCTCTGAAGAATGTTATCATTGAAAAAATTATTCAAAGCGGCGATGCTCATACCCTGGTGATGAGCCATGAAGCTTTTGACGATACTGCTGTGTACGTTTCTTTCAAGGCGTGAAGGGGTGAAGTCAACCGATTCATACAGGCCGTATTTGCCATTCATACCCATTTTTTCAAGTTCAGCAACATTTTTTGCCGTACCGGCAGGATCCAGGGTTATTGCAAGAATACATGAGTACGGCGATACCACCATATCGTTTCCAAGTCCTCTTTTAAGCCCCAGTTCCGGTACTCCGAAAGCCTTATATTGGTAGTTGAGATTAATGTCGAATGCATTAAATCCGGACTCTGATATTCCCCAGGGAATTTTTCTATGCTTCCCGTTTCTTTTTTGAGTATGAATGACAAAGGCATAAGTTTCATCAAACAATGTATTTTCAAAATTACGGATAATGAGAAGGGGCATGAGATATTCAAACATGGTTCCTGTCCATGAAATCAAGCCTTTGAATCCATCCGAAGAAGCCAGCTTTCTCCCGAGTCTGAACCAATGCTTGCTGTCCGCTTCACCCCGCGCTATTGCAATATAGCTGGCCTGCCTCGCCTCCGAAGCAAGAAGGTCATAATATGACTTGCTCAGATGGCCGTCATCTACATTAAATCCAATTGAAAACAACTGCCTTTTCTTATCAAAAAGCGGTGTAAACTGCATATTATCTATGAGGCAGTTGATCCTTCCCGTCAATTCCCTTATATGACCGATAACGGACTCAATCTTCAGACGGGATTCATTTAAATGATTTACAGCTTTTTCAACATCCCTGCCGGTTTCGCACTTTTCACCGGACCTGGTTGCTTCAAGCCGGGACAGGATATTTGCATAAGTATCTGCAAGTCCTGATAATCCACTTCGCGACTTAAGCTTGTTACCGGTTTCTCCGTCCGTGTCTCCAAGCCCTGAAAAATCTTCTTGAAAGACAACCGCAGGATAAAAGTCCTGCAGTTCTTTTTGGAATGAATAAATTGTTGCTGACAGTCTTTTTTCCCAATAGGTTCCTGACAGTACTCCTTCTTCAGCCTTCCGGTCCATATCATCAGAATACCCTGAAATTATGGTATTCCATTCTGTCAGATCCATCCTTCCATTCGCGATAAAGCGCTGAAGACGGTCGGTATCCATTACATGCAGATTTCGTTCTTCCTTCATTAAAAGCACAGTGTCAAGCAATCCTTGAGCTGCGCTTAAATCGGGCACAGGTTTGCGGATATATTCCTTAAGGCCTTCCCGCAGTACTATCAGATACCCCAGAAGGTTTCCGCTGTCTACGGTGGAAACATAAAAGGGTTTCATCGTTTCAAGGGTTATGGTATTGTACCAGTTGTACAGATGGCCTTTCCATTTTTCCATCCTGTCAATGGTGCCAAAAATATTGTCAAGACTGGTACACATCTCGGAGAGGCTGATATACCCCATATCATAAGCAGATAAAACAGAGAGAAGCAAAAGTCCCATGTTTGTGGGAGAAGTCCTGTGAGCGGCTCCTTTAGGCGGCTCCTCCTGATAATTATCCGGAGGCAGATAATTGTCTTCCTTTACGGCGAAATCCTCAAAATACCTCCAGGTTTTCCTTGCAAGCCTCCTTAGCCTGGCCATTTCATCATTGGTTATGTTTTCTTTTTTATGTATTGCAGGTTTACTGACCAACCATGCAACAGCCGGTGAGGCTATCCAGAGAACTGCGGCAGGAAGCGCCAATGCCAATGCTTCCAGGATACCCGTAATCAACGGTAATGCTATAATGGCCAAAGCTCCGGCGATACACATCCACATTCTTTTGACAAAGCTTTTTACATCATTTTTTAATATGTTTTCCATATCTGCAGCGGTAATCCACTCCAGCATATTGCGCCTGGTGAAAATAACCCTGACAAGAGTACGGAATATGGCATCTGCCATAAGCCACGCCTGATATGGAATAAAAGCAAAAAGTAAAATGGATTGATATATGGAAGCTTTTGCACCTGTAACAGCTGTAGTTTTCCTCTTCACTTTCAGAGTCCTGACATTACCGGATAACAATATGTTTAAAATTCCTGTCAGCAAGGGAGTTGCAGTAGCCGCCAACGCAAGTCCGAACCATACGAAAAAGCTTCCGGGAAGGACTCCTGCGCCAAGCAGCAGCAATATGAACAAAGCCGGATTAACCAGGCTTCTTCTCAGGTTATCGATTATCTTCCACCTGGATAAGGTTGAAAGAGGATTAATTGAAATCTGTCCCTTGCCGTCCCTGACTTTGGAAACCAGCCAGGGCAGCAGCTGCCAGTCTCCTCTCACCCACCTGTGAAGGCGCATGGAGAAGGAACTGTATCTGGAAGGGTAACCATCCACCAGCTCAATGTCCGTCACAAGTCCGGCACGCAAATGACAGCCTTCAATGAGGTCATGGCTGAGAATTGTATTTTCAGGCAGCCTTGAATCCAACACCTCCATGAAAACATCCAGGTCAAAAATCCCTTTTCCAGTAAAAATTCCTTCTTTGAATATATCCTGATAAATATCCGAAATAGCTGTTGTATAGGGATCTATGCCACCCTGCCCTGCAAATATCCTTGTAAACAGCGAATAATTTGAGCTGGATACACTTACACTTATTCTGGGCTGCAAGAGGCCATATCCTTCGATAACGATACCTTTTTTCCTGTCCACCACTGCATTATTCAAAGGGTGTGCAAGAGTTCCCACAAGCTTTTTGGCAGCTCCCATGGGTAGACAGGTATCAGCGTCAAGGGTTATTACATATTTCACCTTCGGCAGCTCGCCGATATCGCAGCTTATGACAGAAAAGCCGGATTCGCCGGACCTCTTAATAAGTCTTATGAATTCTATGATCGCTCCCCGTTTTCTTTCCCAGCCCATCCATTTTCCCTGTTTTGAATTGAACTTCCTCTGACGGTTCATATAAAAGAATATATTACCATTGCCGGAACAGTACTTCTCATTTAATTCCCTTACTCCTGCCAGAGCGGCGTTGATAATATCATTATCCCCTTGTTCCGTTTGCTGGGATGAATCCCTGAAATCTCCCACCAATGCAAAAGTAAGATTGGCATCCCTGTTTCCCAGATAATAGACTTCCAATTGGTCAAGTAAATCACGCACTCTTTTTTCGCCGGTCAGGAGTGTCGGCATTATCACCATTGTAGCCAGATTGTCCGTTATACCGTATTTCAGATCAAGCTTGGGCAGTCTCGATGGTTTGAAAACATGCCCCAGTATGCAGTTGATAATTGTAACCGCCAGCTCGCTGCAGGGAATCAGCGCTGCCACGAAAGCAATAACGGACCATCCGGCGGAATGCATTACAGTGTTTGAATTGGCATAATATGAAAAATATGACGTCAAAAAGAAGGTAAAAAGCGCAATAGCGGACAGATACAACATAACGGAATATTTGCCCGTAAGACTGGAAAGCTTCCCCTTACCCTGAAGTTTTCTTGCGAGTCTGTCAGATAGCTCTTTTCTGCCTTTACCGATAATGTAATAGCCTACATGTTTTCCTGTGGATGCGGAAATACCTGCATTTAAAGCATTTGCTGCACATTCGACTGCTTTCCCGGCTACATTTATTTCCGAAGTGTTATATGCCCTTGCAAGCTTCTCAACCTCGTGCCTGTAATAATCTCTTGACTCAAAGTCCATTTCTTTGTATATCTCTGCAGGATCCTGCCGTAATATGGACTCCACCTGGCTCAGAGATTCGAATAAATCCGCCCAGTCCAAATCGGAGACCAGTTTTAACCCTGTAATGGTATTGCCTATGGAAACCTGCCTTGACGCCTGCATTTGATGATCGAGATTTGTTTCTATGTCTGTTGACGAATTATGCTCCTTCAGCATCCTGTCCAACAGATAAGTAATAGTTGATATCGATTTTCCCTGTTTACGCAGCTTTTGAAGCAGGTGTTCAATAAATGAAGGGCTTAGGCTATCTGCACTTGTCAGTTGTTCATTGATTATCTCAGCCGTGTTCAATTCGTTAAAATCCCGGGCTGTCAATATATCTGTCAGTTTTTCCGCCCTGTGCCATTCCTTCTGGGATTTTAAAACTGCTTCACATATGTATCTGGTATTCTCAATTAATGC
Source organism: Ruminiclostridium sp. (assembly GCA_012027035.1). Classification (GTDB taxonomy): domain Bacteria; phylum Bacillota; class Clostridia; order Acetivibrionales; family DTU013; genus MnB-11. Next base: position 8,436 of record VEPD01000197.1, read on the forward strand.
AATACGAAGCATCAGAGCTACGGCCCACAATTCACCCATGGACAGCAGCACCTGTGACTGGTATGCGTTAATAAAGCCGGTCAGCGCTTTTTCATCTATTCTCCCGTCAGTATGCGCAATTAGTTCCAATGCAATGGCATAAACTCTCGGATAACCCTTCAGATAACCTTTTTTCAGTACGGGCAGCCTGGAATAGTGGCCTCTTGCCAGACTACGCCGTATAAGCTTTACCTGTTCCTCAATAATATAAAAATTGTCAAGAAGCCACTCGGCAGCCGGTGCTGTGGGAAATAACGCCTTTACATCCTCATTCAGAGATTTAAAAACATCCGATATAAAGCTAAAATTGTCATTCATCCTTCGGATCAGCCATTGCAGTCCTTTTGCTGTTTTTCCTACAGGATGGTTCCTTGCCAGTTCCATGGCATGTTTTTCAAGCTCCTCCGGAGCCAGCATTGTGTCCCTGATTTCCACGCACCGGTTTTTTCTGCTGGCTGTGAGCGCCGCCAGCAATATGAAAACAAGTCCTCCCAAAACAACATAAGTCACTGCTATTAATAAAGTCATAAAAAAAATATCACCATTCCAAGTTAGTTATTTTTTTTAGCATTCCCTGAATGGGTGATATTCATAATATGTTCCAAATAATCCCATAAATATAAAATGTTAATTTCGCTGCTATAATCCGCCTCCCGTATAACCCCTCCGGCACTCAATAATTACCCGATCTGTGAATTACATCCTCCCAAACCATAAATTTAGTATGGATTCCTGGGTGTCCCCTCTGTTATACTTCAGGAAAAGCCGAATCTCCATTTGGAGTACGGGGGAATGCAATACAAGGGGTGAATCGAAAAGGCAGAGAACAGAAAACAGAGAACAGATTTAATAAAGTATTTAAAAATCTGATTTCTGATGTCTGATTTCTGATATCTGTAGTTTTGTAGGGTTCCTCGACCCAAACCCGTCAACTAACCTCGAAGGCAAAA
>VEPD01000014.1 GCA_012027035.1 Ruminiclostridium sp.
AGAGCTTAATAAAACGTTCTTATCGTCAATAATCACATCGGAAAACACCGGAGCGCCTCTTCTCTCGTGACCGTATGAAGGAATTGTTTTTGCATGCCTATCCTCATACATACACACCGAATGACACAATAATTTAGCTGCAGTTACTACGCCCTGGCCGCCAATACCATAAAATTTCACTTTAATCATACAATTCGCCCTTATACGATGATTCTTTTATTTTCGTCTACAAATACCCTTTTGTTTTTAAACTCCGTTATTAACGGGACGGCGTTTTTATGCAGCTTTTTCCACCTGTCATCGGCAAAATAAACATCCCTGAGGGTATAAGTGTTAGGTATGCCCAGTTTTCTGCAATGCTCGGTAAATCTGCACACCCTGTCGTGAATAACTTCCCTGGAAGGTTCGGCATTAACTATCCATGTTTGAACCATCAGCATATCTGACAATTTTTTAGGGTATAAAAGATCAACGCCATCTTCCTTTGCCCACTTATCCGACCCGGTCTGGGCGCTGGGAAAATACCAAAATTTATTGCACTCGGCTTCCCAGATATCCTCCTTTAATTCTTTTATTAAATCCAGAGTCTCCTGAAAATCCTCCTCCGACTCGCCAGGATATCCTATAACCCAGTAAGTAGTGGTCTTGATCCCCGCATGTGCAAGGCTGGACACTGCAGCTTTGATCTGCTCGGGTGTTATTCTTTTATCCATAAGGTTTAAAACACGCTGGGAGCCGCTCTCAACTCCCAGTCTCGCACGGTAAAATCCCGCGCGTCTCCACTTTATAGTATTTTCATAGCTGCAAACATGTTTGTCCGCTCTTAAATAGCCATCCCAGTAAAACGACAAATCCCGCTTGATAAGTTCATCGGAAAGCTCTGCAATAAATGGATTCAACATCGAGTCTCCAAGCAGGAACAGTTGGCATCCGTGTTTTTTATACAGCTTGACGAATTCATCAACCGCCTGTTTTATCTCCTTCTTGCGGAACTTTCCCCAGGAGACCGTCTCCGAACAGAATCTACACTGGTAGACGCAGCTCCGTGAGACGTATGTGGATAACTGTGGATAGTCCTGTATGTCAAAATCCGAAAAGTCGGGTATGTCAACTGTGGAAAAATCCAGGTATTCATTATTGTTGTCCTGAAGAGTATATACCTTTTGCGTCTCAGGCAATTCCCCCTGTAAATATTTAAGAAATAAGACCTCTCCCTCACCGGCTATTATTTTATCTATATAAGGCGCTTTATTGACAAATTCCTTAAAGCCGGGGGAACTTACAGCAAGCTGGTCCGCAAAAACACCGCCTCCCATTACGGTTTTGATATGTTGGGAATGCTCCTTGATGAGCTTGAACGCAAATATTGAAGCCGGCAGGGAACCGCTGAATACGGATATGCCTACTACAGCCGGCTTCTGCTTTTCCAATAATTGATAAATATACTCTTTCAGTTTTGCATAGAAGGTCTCCAGTATATTATCAAGTTCATATACCTGCGCATCGGTTATCTCACAAAAGTAATCCCTTGCTATTATTGCTTTTATCAACTCTCTGTACTCGCTTTCGTCTCTACGGTTCAGATAAGCCATGGAGTGATTCCTGAGAATATTGTGCGCAATGTTGTAAAAGTTTCCTCTTTTGCTTTCGGGAATAAATTTCTTCAAAGCACCGGTATAATTATAGTACTCTTCCCAGAGCTCCGGATCCGAGTTTGCATCCACCGCCGTCACAGGGTATCCGTGCCCCTGAAGATAGCTCTTGATGCATGAAATTCCTAAAGGAGGTATAAGCGGCGTCCAAAAAGGTAATAAGACTAAAAGGATTTTGTCCTTTTTGTCCTTTTTCAGATAATTCTCCTGTAGATTATTTGTGCTGTTCTCAAACATATTTATCCCTCACTCTCTTTAATTATTTCCCGGCATACTTCATCACAACTTTTCATTATGATATTTTCAGGGAATATTCCGCTGCCGGCGCATACAGCTAACTTATAGCTGCCGTCAATGTTGTATTGTCTAAAGAAGCAGTCCTTGAATTCATTTTTTGTCTTGAATTTTATACCGTCATCGCAAACCCTGATTGAGAATGTATCCAGCGGTATAGATAATCCTTTTCCCACCGCTTTAATGTAGCTCTCTTTTAATGTCCACAAATCATAGAAATACGGCAGCTTTTCAGATTCATCCTTGCTCAGAAAGTCTTTATATTCCTCTTTTGAAAAAAAACGCTCTGCTATGTCAAAGTCAATGGATTGAATCATTTCTACGTCTATGCCTATGGGTAAATCATCAATAGCACAGACAACCCATTCTCCCGAATGAGAATTATTAAAATGAAAGTTTTCTGCCCCTATTAAAAATGGTTTCCCGTATTCATTGCTGCCGAATGATATTTCCTTATTTTTTATTTTTAGTTTGCCGCAAATAATTGTTCTGATTAAAATGTCCGCCATCAATACTCTTTGCGCATCTTCATGCCTGACATACCTTTTAATTTCCACTTGCTTTTGCTTGTCCACGTATTGTAAGCATTCATTAAAATACTTTAATTGTATATTTTTCTCCGGAATTCCTATAGCGTATATTTCTATCATAAGGTACCCCCATCCCATAAAAAGCATCAACCAACAACACCTGAATTTATGCTATATCCTGTTTAAATTGCAGTTCATATAACCGCCTATAAATACCGCCTTTATCCAATAAATTATAATGGCTGCCCTGCTCCACCACTTTGCCTCTATCTATTACATAAATTACATCTGCATGTTCTATGGTAGAAAGACGATGGGCAATAACCAGAGCGGTACGGCCTTTAATCAGTATGTTCAATGCCTGCTGCACCAAC
>VEPD01000502.1 GCA_012027035.1 Ruminiclostridium sp.
AATCAGTCAAAGGCTTCCGGAGCGGTATTGGATGAGGTAAACCTGAAGCTTTTTGCTTCTTATATGTATCTTGCGGCAAATGATGCCCAGAACGCGCAGTTGGAGCTTGCTTCGTTATATTCCGCTTATCCTGGCGATGCTGAAGTTGCACGGCAGTATGCTTATGTTTTAAATTTTCAGAAAAATCCTGATGAAGCGTTAAAGATCCTGGGCAGCTTAACCGCCAAAGATCCCGGAGATTATTATGCACTGTATCTGACGGCTTCATCGTATATTCTTAAAAATGACGCCGTATCGGCTTTGGACAATATGGATAAATTCATTAAAATTACATCAGGGAATAAAGATTTGAAGCCTACTCTGGATAAATTGCTATACAGTTTTTCATTGTCTTTTTCGAAAATTCTGAACCCTGATGTTTTGAATAATGTAGAAGCAATCAAGTCAAATGTTCTTCTGTATAATTACATTTACGCCATAAAAGGCTGGAAAGAACAGAATTCCGATATGTCCAACCAGTATATAGATAAAGTGATCCAGGCGGATGAAGGACTGGGCTATGCACTTTATATCAAAGGTATAAATAATTACGAAAAAGCAGTCAGAACTGGGCAAACCGACTTCTCAGAGGCGGAAAAGTACTATAAAAAATCTCTGGGCATACTTCCAAACCATGTTGAGGGATACTTTGCACTGGCTCACTGCTATAAAAAATGGGGTAAAAACCTTGATGCTTTAAGGGCATTCAGAATGGTTACCCTTCTTCTGCCGTTTGAGGATCACCGTACTGATCCTTATGGTATGACAGTCCACGCCCAGGGTGAGGTTGCCGGTTTGCTGCAATATGATATAAAGGACGGTGAATAATATGGCGCTTAGTATTGTATTATTTCTCGGAGCAGCTACAAATATCCTTCTGAAAGGCATTAATGCAGGTAACGTAATACTGCTGCTGCTTTCACTGATTCCGGCTGGTTACGAAATAATCTTAAACAGCCGCAAAAGGACAACAACTGCAAATGCCTCAAATAACATGCAAGAACAGGCTTCTTCTGCTGTAAGGAAGCCGGCTTCAACTTCCTTCATCAAAGCGGCGGTATTCATTTTGGCAGTAATCGCATTCGGCATTACATCCAGATTTACTATAAACAATGCTGACTACAACAGATCAAAAATAATTAACAGCAGTATAAATCAGATTAATAACGGAGATTACAAAGACGCGGAAAGAAGTCTCAAAAAGCTTTATGAAACGGATAAAAGCCCTTTGATAGCAAGTAATCTTGCATCGGTATACCTCAGGCTGCGTGATGCTCAAAATGCCAGGGTGATGCTGGATGCAGCCAATGCTGCCCTGTTTGCTGATGAAAAGCAATGGTTCAATTATGGGACTTATTTTCTACAGCAGAAGGATTATACATCCGCCCTATCCAGCTTTGAAAAGGCAATCGAGCTCAATCCCGGACTTGTTATGGCACATTTGTATGCCGGTACTTCAGCATTGATTCTGAGAGACCTCAAACGTGCACAATATCATCTGGAGGAAGCGGCGCTGCTGAATCCTGTAAGGCCTGACATACAGTATTATCTTGGCAGGGTATACACTGAAATGATGGATTATAAAAGAGCTGAGGAATGCTTTAAAAAAGCTCAAACTAACGATGATTTACCTAAAGAAATCAGCGACATGTTGAAACAAAGGCTTATTGAATTGCAACCCTATCTTGGAGGTGAAAACAATGAACAGAAGTAATTCCTCTTATAAGGCAAATCACTATAAAATATATTTAAGAATAGTTGCGGTGATACTCTGTGTTAGTATATCCATAATGTTTTTCCTTCCACAAAATATATACTCCGGCTTATTCTCCGATACCGTTGTAAAACCCAACGGCATAGAGGACGATGTGTCGGGCACCATTGCCGACAACGCTTTCGGGAATGGTGCCGGATTGGCTGGCGATACGCTTATTGAAGCCGGTACTGAAGGTCTCAATAGTGCAAATGCCGCCAACAATCTTGTGACCGGCGGCAGTAGAGGCGGAGAATATATAAATGCCATAAGAAATACCGGAGGCGCCCCAAGCACAATAAGAGTAGTCGGAGGAAGCATAATAAAATATGGCGGCTTTTTCATCGGAGCATATGACACAACAAAAGATACATACGAGCTATTTACAAAGCCTTCCGAGCATAGCACCGCCGCCGGCAAATTTGTTGATAAATCGCTTGCGTTAACCGGTACGGTTATGGGATGGGCTTCAATTATCGGTACTGCGGTTGTCATCCTGACAGTTACTGCAACCGCGCCGGCAACAGGAACTGTTGCTGCGGTCACAGCTCCCATATTCGGAGTATATGCGGCCGGAGTAGCTGTGACAAGAGCAGTTGTCAATACCGAGACGGTAAGGAATATCGAGGATCTTATGGCAGGTAAGAAGAAACTGGTCTTTGCCCCATTTGAGCGCCCGGGGATAAAAGAGGGCAGAGATATTATCAAAGAAGAGCTGGGGTTTGATCCATATGACAGATCTTTTAATGAAATACCCAATCCCAACACAGGAATTCCGGTTTACAAGCCCAATATCTATATTTACAGCAGCAAGGACATGACTGTGAATGTACAGGTTCATCCGTCGAGATTCATTACCGCATCAATACCTTTCTATAATGAGCTTGAGGGCTGGACTGCCAACATTACAGGAGGTTCGATAAACGGCAGGGGAGACTTCCTCTTTTATGAGGCGGAAGTACCTGACGAGGGTTTCCAGAAGAATACCGGCAGTGTAATAAATGCAAAAACTCTTGTTAATGATCTTGAACAGGTTGTAACCGCATATGGCTTTAATAACAGGGAGAAAAAAGATTTCATCGAATATTGGAGCAAGGTTTTGAATGATGGCAGAGACTATTATGCATATCCCCAGACCACAAAAATTGTTGACAATATTATGCCGCTGGATATTAAGCCGGCTCCGGGCAATGTATTCAGGATTTGGTTCTACTTTGCTCCCAAAGATGGTAAATCTGTTCCCGCCAAACCGTATGCAGAAAAAATTGTGAGAGGAGACTATACTGTAGTAGAATGGGGCGGGTTAATAGGTAAGTAAAACCGCCAGGGACAGCTAAATGTAAAGTATACCTGGCAGGGTTTTTCTTGTGTTCATATCAGGATTGTTCCTATATACCAGTTGGAAAAAATTCCTACGGATTGGGGCAAATGTTGGTACTATGCGAATATGGGAAAATATCGCAGTATTATGTTGGAAATAGCGTAAGGGCTTGACGAAGATGTTATCAGTCAAGCCCTAAATTATAAAGAAAAGCAGTAAGGTATGTTATCAAGACTCAAAAGCTGCGGGGCTGAACCATTCAAGAACCGCGAAGCAATTACGTCATTATTTTATCGTTCATCCAACAATTTAGGGAATTCATCCATGGTCGCCTTGTGAATTATTTTAAACACATCCATAATTGTAGCATCTGTCCGGCTGATGGAAATATCTGAAAAGCCCTTACAATAACCGCACTCACTGCAAACCTTATTACAAAAGCCTGGTTCAAGGAAAAACCTGTCAAGAAAGCCATCCAGTTTACGGTTGTCGATTTCAGTCATAGCAATTGTAAATGGCCTGCTTTTGGAAAAAAGCTCCAAAAGGCTTATCAGATCTCCATCGTAGTATTCTTCAATATAATGGGTAACAGCTTTTGCCGGATTTCCATCATATACATTTGTCCTGCCTTGCAACTTGAAATAGCTGATACCAATCTCCGAATAATAATGCAAATCCTCTGGTCTTATCCAATTTAGCTTGAGATAATTTTCTGCGCCAATGTGAATATTGTTGCACCTTGTTCCATAGTACTTGTATTTGTCTTTGTGTATGTAAGAATGAGAAAAGCTGTTATAGTGAAACATTTTATACGGGCAGTCATTAAGGCAAAAGGAGTTTGCTATTATTTCAATGTCACCCGGATAGACCTTTTTAATATTTTTGAGAATATCAAACCGTTTGTAGATATCCTCATCAAGAACTAACCGTTTTATTCCGAGTTCATAATAAAACTTTGCTTTTAGGGGACTGTCTATAAGACATATAGTCGAAGCCTTAATCTTTAAGTTGGGAGTTTTATATTTTGCAATTTCCATCAAAGAAGGAAGGCATAAGGTAATCCACTTGACTCCAATATCCTGAAGCATATTTAAAAAACCACATATTTTGTCATATCCTTCTTTTGTTAATTCATCATTGCCCATACATGTTGCATTGATAATATAATTAAATTCAATTCCTTTATCATCACTATATTTCACATACTTCTCAAGCTGGTTTAAATCAACGGCCGGGAGATATTTAGGAGACCTGCATGAGCCGAATATACTGTCCGGTGCAAGTTGTCCATAAGTTTCTATGATTTTGGAATGTTCATATTTTTCATTAATTTCAGCATACTTGTCAATAGTCTCATACTTGAAATCCGAGGGAAGACAAAAATACTTCATATATCCCATCTTTTTTATTATCCCCATCTTTTTTATATCAAAATATTAAGTATAATATAATACTTTTTAAGCATGATAACTGTTCCATTTTATACTTATTCTGAAAATCCATGATATTATAAAATAGGTTGATTGAAAAATGAAGAAGCTGCGATCAGGTGGATTGGCTGGATTAACGGAAAGTGTAGGGCACCTGAACTATTCGGAGTTTTTCCATTGAACGTAAAGAAGAGATAGGTTTAATTCAGGAGATTTTTAACTATCAGGCTTTTCTTTATGATAAAATGTGGATATGGCATTGCATGATAAAAAGTGGATGCATAACAATCTTGGAGGTTTATACAGTCATGAATTTTACATCAAAAAGGGTAATACTTTTTGACCTTGACGGAACGTTAACGGATTCGGGCGAAGGGATAATCAATTCTCTGAAGTATACTCTGACTGCATATGGAATAAGCGATTATGATGAAAAAATGGTAAACCGGTTTATTGGTCCGCCATTGATTGAATCCTTAATGGAGATATTCGGTTTTGATGAATTGAAGGCTCGGGAGGCGGTTGAAAAATACAGGGAGTATTTCAGAGAAATCGGTATTTTCGAAAATAGGTTGTACAATGGTATTGAATTATTATTGAAAAGTTTGGCGGCAGGTGGAAGGAGAGTAATTCTTGCCACATCCAAAGCAGAAGTGTTCGCAGTAAGGATTCTTGAGCATTTCAAAATTTCTCAATATTTTTGGGCTGTAGCCGGAAGCGAATTGGATGGAACCCGCATTAAAAAGTCTGAAGTAATCAGGTATGCTTTGGAAAAAGCCGGAGAAGTAGAATTAAGTAGCGCAGTAATGGTTGGAGACCGTGAACATGATGTGTTTGGCGCAAAACAGACAGGGATAGATTCCATCGGCGTATTATACGGGTATGGAAACCATGAAGAACTTGGTAAGGCAGGGGCTTCAATGATTATTGAAACAGTTGGGGATTTGCATAAAGCCTTATTGGGATAAGCTCCCCTTATTTAGTTTATTACTTAAATAATTCGCTCCAAAGTGATGCATCATCTCAAGTATGGGAATTATCTCCTTACCTGTCTCAGTCAAACCATATTCGACTTTAGGTGGCACTACAGGGTAAATCTGCCGGTAAATCAGCTTGTCTTTTTCCAAACTCCTGAGTTGCTGGGTAAGCATTTTTTGGGTGACGTCAGGCAGCTTCTTTTTTAGATCGCTGAATCTCAGGCTGCTGTAACTCAAATACCATAAAATCAATATCTTCCATTTGCCGGATACTATTCCCTGCACCAAAATCATAGGACATATGTCGTACTTGGTGCATTGTCCCCTCATGTGACATTCCTCATGCATTCCGAGCTTTTCTGCCATTTTAAATTACAATCCTTTCGCTGTACTCAAGGCACAAAGTCTTATGAAAACTCTCAACTCTCCAAGCTATCATCCCCTGTCATATTCATAGTACCTTTTTATATACTATAGAACTTAAAAGTAACTATAGAACCTATAAGTTACTATGGAACAAAAAAGTACCTACTTGATAAACCGCGCCCTGTTGAATATTATTATATCATATGCAGGGCTTCTAATATACAGGAATTAGAATCAGTTGTTTGCAGTTTCCCTGATAATATGTACTATTTGCGATGTAAATGAACATAAGCTTAAGGTTTATGTTAATTTAATTTATACGGAAGATAGTTGGAATTTGTATAAGGTTAAATGTTAAAAAATAGTCAAGAAGGTAATTCCGGAAAGGAGATGGCAAGGAATGCATGTATTAGTCTGTGTAAAACAGGTGCCTGATACTACAGAGGTTAAAATGGATCCTAAAACAAATACTCTTGACCGGTCCAGCGCACCTGCAATTATCAATCCTTATGATGAACATGCCGTTGAAGAAGCGGTCAGGATAAAAAAGGAATTTGGCGGCAGGGTCTCGATTATTTCAATGGGTCCGCCCCAGGCCCAGGATGTTATAAGAAAGTGTATCGAGATGGGAGCGGATGAAGGGTATCTTTTATCGGATCGTGCGTTTGCAGGTTCGGATACGCTTGCAACAAGCTATATCATCACTATGGGGATAAAAAAAATTATGGAGAAAGAGTCCGTTGATCTGGTATTCTGCGGTAAACAGGCAATAGACGGCGACACTGCCCAGGTAGGTCCCGGTATAGCTTGCCGTTTGAATATGCCACAGTTGACATATGTGGAAAAGATCGAATCGTTGGATTTGGGGAAAAAGCAAATTGTCGTTCACAGAAAAATTGATAATGGATACGAGGTTGTACAGGCCAAGCTCCCGTGTCTGGTTACAATTGAAAAAAGCATTAACGATATCAGTTATTCTCCTTTGCCGAACATGATCAAAGCGGCACGCTATAAGGCTGTAATATGGGGAATCAAAGATTTTGAAGCCGATTTGAGCCAATTGGGGCTGAAGGGCTCGCCAACTTCTGTCAGGCGTGTCTTTCCACCGCCGCAGAGAAATGGCGGCGAGATGCTGAAGGGTAGTATTCAACAAGTGACCGGGATACTGGTCAATAGCCTGAAAGGGGGGATAATCAAATGGCAGTCATAGTTTTAAATTCCTGCATAGGGTGTGAAGCATGTATTGCACAATGTCCTCACGATGCCCTTTCATTAAATGCCGAAGGCAAGATTTCAGTGGATGGGAAGAAATGCGATGAGTGCAGGGAATGTATAAAGTCTTGTCCAGTTTCTGCCATATCCCTTCCTGAAAAGGAGAACATCGCAAAAAGTAAAAAACAGGATTTGCAGACAGAAGTGCCGAAGACCAATGCTAATGCTAATATAGCGGCGGTTGAAGAAAAAAAAGCCGCTTCTCCCGAATCATGCGCGAAACCTGTACAGAAAGACCATAATGGCGGTGTTTTAGTTTTTGCCGAACAGCTTGAGGGGAAAATAGCCGGTGTTGCGCTGGAACTGGTAGGTGCTGCAAAAAAGCTTGCTGAAAAGCTGGGTGTGCAGGTATGCGCTGTACTGCTGGGAGATGGAGTAGAAGCTATAATACCTGTTCTTTTTGAACACGGAGCTGATAAGGTATATGTTTTTGATAACCCCTTATATCATTTTTACAGGACAGAAAGCTATACCAAGGCTTGCTGCTATCTGGCGAACAAGTACAAGCCTGAGATTTTTCTGGTGGGGGCAACCACATCAGGCCGGGATCTTGCAGGCGCTCTGGCCACTACGATGCGAACAGGGCTGACAGCCGACTGCACAGGGTTGGATATCGATATGGACAAGAGATTGCTTCTTGCCAGCAGGCCCGCGTTCGGAGGCAATATAATGGCGACCATCGTGTGCGAAAATCACCTTCCGCAGATGGCAACCGTGCGCCCGAGAGTGATGCCGACGCCTGAACCCGTATCCGGCAGGAAAGGCGAATTAATCAGGGAAGAAGTAGAGATTGAAGAAGATGAATTGAGGACCTCTGTTTTAAAAATTGTCAAGGAACAGTCAGACAATATAAAGCTGGAGGATGCAAAGATAATAGTAAGCGGCGGCAGAGGCGTACAGAATGAACAAGGCTTCGCACTATTGGGTGAGCTTGCCAGGGCAGTCGGAGGTGTTCTTGCCGGAAGCCGCGGAGCAGTGGAGAAAGGGTTGGTCGAGCATAAGCGCCAGGTTGGACAGACAGGCCAGACAGTGGCTCCCAAGCTTTATTTTGCGGTTGGAATATCGGGGGCTATTCAGCATATTGTAGGAATGCAAGGCTCTGAAACTATTGTTGCTATCAACACCGACCCCCAATGCCCGATGATGAAGCTGGCAACATACGGTATCCAGGGCGATGCTTTTGAAGTATTGCCGGTTTTAATAGAAGAGTTCAAACGGGAACTGGCTCATAAGGAGGTTGTTGCAGTTGGCTGAAAAATTTGATGCGATCGTCGTAGGCGCGGGCGTTTCCGGGCTTGCGGCAGGATATACAATGGCGAAGGCAGGTTTGAATGTTGTTACAATTGAGAGAGGGCAGTATCCAGGCTCAAAAAACGTTATGGGCGGAGTACTGTACCGGCATATGATGGATGAGATTATTCCCGACTTTTGGAAGGAAGCTCCCCTTGAACGTCCGATAATTGAGCAGCGTTTCTGGTTCATGGGGCGTGAATCCGCCGTGCAGACCGGTTATAAGGGAATGGAATGGGCTACCCCTCCATATAATAATTTTACAGTATTCAGAGGCAAATTCGACCAGTGGCTGGCAAAAAAATATGTTGAGGCAGGAGGACTGCTTATCAACGAAACGGTTGTTGAAGATTGTATTGTGGAAAACGGCAAGGTAGTGGGTGTCCGTACCGACAGACCTGACGGGGATCTTTATGCCGATGTTGTAATCCTGGCGGATGGAGTTAATTCGATACTGGCCAGAAACCTGGGATTCCACCAAGAATGGAAGCCTAATCAGGTAGCTCTCGCAGTTATGGAAGAATTGAAGATGCCTGCAGAAAAGATTGAGGAGCGCTTCAATCTTAACAAGGGCATGGGAACTACAATAGAGATATTTGGCGATGGAACCCTCGGTATGGTGGGAACGGCCTTTATTTATACAAACAAGGAACATATCTCCATAGGCTGCGGTACCTTGCTTTCCCAGCTGCGTGAAAAGCGCATAAAGCCGTATGAGCTGCTGGAATATGTAAAGCAGCACCCCATTGTAAAGCCTTTGATCGACGGGGCCGAGCCTTGCGAGTATTATGCCCACCTGATTCCTGAAGGCGGTTACGACAGCATTCCAAAGCTTTATGGCGATGGTGTAATGGTTGCAGGTGACGCGGCGCAATTTGTAAACGGTATCCACCGTGAGGGCTCCAACCTTGGAATGACTTCAGGGCGTTTTGCCGCTGAGACCGTCATATTTGCCAAAAAGTATGGAGAATATGACGAGCGTGCTCTATCCCGGTACCATGACATGCTTTATGACAGCTATGTCATCAAGGATCTGAAGAAATACAGAAACGCTTCTCATACCATGGAGGCGAACCCTGATTTCTTCAATCACTATATTCCTGCTTCCAACATGGCAATGAGCGAAATGTTCATTGTAGACGGGAAATCCAAATATGACAGGCAGAAGACGGCTATAGAACGTATTACCGAAGGAAGATCCAAAATCGGGCTTGTCAGGGATATTTTTAAAGTCTGGAGGGCTATGACCTAATGGATAAAACGGAGAAGTTGAACGTCAAGGTTAATATAGAGGAAAAGTTGTATATGAACCGGTATGCAACCGATACGGTTTCACACCTTCATATTAAGGATAAAGCTGTTTGTACCAGGTGCAAAGACAAACCATGTACTGATTTTTGTCCCGCCAATGTCTATGAGTGGAAGGAAGGGCGTATTGTTGTCGGTTTTGAAGGCTGCATGGAATGCGGGGCCTGCCGTATAGGGTGCCCGTACAACAACATAGAATGGAGATTTCCGCGCGGGGGAACCGGTATACAATTCAGATTGGCTTGATACCACATTTGAACAACGTCAACAGTCCCCCACCTCTTAGGTGGCGGGTTTTCGATGGAAATCTGTCAGTGAAGGGTCGACACTTAAGGGTAGGAGCCCAAAACAACTGCTCCTTAATGATCTTAAGGATTTTATGCTAGGGGAATTAAAAATCGGTATTGGTCAAGTGAACACAATGGATATGGAAAGCATCAATGAAATAAGAAGTGAATTGGTTCTATATCTGGAAGAAGTGTGTTCTGATAAAAGTTACAATCTTTTACTATTAATGGTTACAGATATTCAGAACGAAGGCTCGGAGGTATTTTATTCCGGAGTTGATAAAGGATTATTGTCAAAAGCATTCGGTGTGCAGTTGAAAAATGGAAGTATATATTTGAAAGGTATTGTTTCCAGGAAAAAGCAAATGATTCCTTTGCTGTCTACGGCATCGTATTGATCACCCCACCAGTAGCTATGTTATTGATGTCTTTAGCAGAAACCCGTGTATATTTAAAAATTTCACTGATAAAACTAATACTACAGTGAAACAAACATTAATTTACGGCATTTTTCACAACCCGGATGGAGAGGTTACAACAATAAGATGTTAGCAAATAAATTGCTGGGAGATATATTATATTATTGTACCGTTTTATCATTCATAATTACTGTTTATAAGCTTGGAGTTATAAAGGAATGGAAGAAGTATTACAGTACTATTCTATTTTTAGACTTAGCGAGTCTTATATATGAATTCATATTTCTTTACAACTACCCCCTCTGGGAATATGGAGCGAAATCACCTTTTGGACATACAATTCCCAAGTTTATAAATATGGCTATAACATACCCTTGTTCAGTAATGTTGTTTTTACATTATTACCCTAAACAAAAACAGATTTACAGGCATGCAATTTATATTTTCAAATGGGTATGCCTCTATGTTATCATAGAGTTTATATTTTATACATTAGGTACGTTTAGATACTATAATGGTTGGAATATTGGCTGGTCAATAATTTTTTGCTTATTTATGTTTCCATTGATAAAATTGCATGATAACCATCCTATCTGGGCTTGGACAGCCTCATTATCTGTTCTTCTTATTATGATGCTGATATTAAAATTTCCATTCAATGCCTTACCCTAGACTTATTCTTCAAACTTTTGTATGACTGAATCGGAAATAGTATCAGTACAGTTTTTTTAGCTCTTCCTTAATATATGCAGGCAGGTTTTTTTGAGTTTGGATGCTGGATAAATACTCTCCATCATCCATCATGGTCAAAGGGTCAAGTTTTAATGGCTTGACTATGGATGATAGCGGTTTTGAGGTTTTTGCCGCTCTGTACGCCGGACCTGTCATTCTGCCGTTGACAGTAAGCCTGTGACGCAGCTCGACTCCAGTATCCTCCAGTTCATCCAATGCCAGTGTCCATGTAATTTCTTCCGGTGCAAGCAAATTTATACACCTGCCGGTGAAGGATGCCCGTGTGGTTTGCTTTTCCAATTCAGCAGCAAGTTCAGGTAATCTCTTCAGGGAATCGGATAGTTTGTATTTTGCATTTGTTAATGACATTGTCTCCAGTGCAGGGTCTTGTATTTTCTGACTCAGATATACACTTCTTGGGGTACCGCCAACAGTTATATCCTCTTTATCAGGGACAGATCTGACCATTAAAGCAGGCAGTCCATATCTGGCGATGCCATTGATAATTATCAGTGAAATATCCTTTTCATTTGAATTTATAAGGCTTTCATAAGGATCGGCCGTATTTCCGTTTATAACAAGTAAATCAGCACGTTTATCGGGTTCCAGAGTTCCTATTGCTTTTTCCCAGCCTAATATGCCTCCGGCATTTTGCGTGGCCATGCTTATGATTTCCCGGTCGCTGAATATGCCTCCGTTGTACCTGCTGAAAATCTTTGCGACCTTTAACTCTCCCAGGAGATTTTTGCTGCCCGAAGGAGACCAGTCGGAACCGATGCCCATTCTGACGCCATTTGCTTTTGCGGACTTTACTTTTGCCGTATCGCCGTACAAAAGCAGATTGCTCATGGGTGACCATACAATTCCTCCGCCATTTTGGGCAAAAGTCTCAAAATCCTTATCTGTCAGCCCTGTTGCATGTATGCCGGCCAATTGTTTACATATGGCCCAGCGGTCGCTGTCCATCTTTAATGCGAGAAAGTGCTGGCGTGCTCTTTTATCTATACCTTCGCTGAGATGCAGTAAACAGCAGCTTTGTTTCAGTAGCCGATTGTAGAAAAGGTTGACGTCCCTTGCATCCACATCGGCGATTTTTGTTGCAGCTTCCGGCAGGTCTGCGTCATCGGTTTGTTCTACATTTCTGACTATCCCCCGGTAATATCTTCTTATACCCATATTGCTTGCCAGCTGTATTCCCTGGCTGGTTGTAACTCCTCCAAGCAGGCATTTTGATTCCACATAACGGACAAGGGCAGGAAGTATTCCCGGCGTTCTGCCCAATATTTTCATGGGACCTGTTATGAGAGAGCTGTATTCCTTAGTTCCAGCCCATTGGTCGCGGTTTGTATAATTCTCCGGTACATCCCATATTCTTAACGCATTGTAGCTCAGATGATTGTGCAATTCGATCAACCCGGGATAAATTGTACCATTTGTATCTGTTACATGTGTCTTTTCAAAGCCGTATGGTACAGGAGCAGTGGCATCTTTTATTGCAACAATGCAACTCCTATCTATGTAAATCACTCCCCGTGATATTACGGAATATTTTTCGTCCATACAAACGATACGGCCCATAAGAGCCGACTTTGAGCTATCCAGCGGGTCTACCGGAGAATTTTCAGGCATAAAAACAAACCCCCGTTAATTCACCATTTAAGCATCATAATGATTTCGTTTTGCTTATCTATACATTATATTCGACCTGACCCATGATGTGCGGCTGATGACTGATTTGTAGAAAGTCGCCATTTTGTATCCATAAAATATCTGTTTTGTAGTACAATATATATGAAAGCGAATTATGCATAAATGGAGAATTATTGAATGAAAATAAAGAAATCAGGCATTGGGATACTGTTGATGATTTTGTTGGTTTTTGCGGGATGCTCCACGGAAGCTAAGGATAAAAGCCCTGTTATCAGTGGTACGAAAGGCGTGGAATCATCAAATACCCGGAATGCTTCGCAAAAAGATACACAGGAGACCGTAAAGGAAATCGACCCGATAGAAGAGCAAATCAATAGTATGACCTTGAAAGAAAAAATCGGGCAAATGGTTATAGTCGGCCTTGAAGGCTATAAAACAGATGAAAATGCTATGATGATGATAAAGACCTATCATGTCGGGGGCTTTATCCTGTTTGGCAGAAATGTTGAAGACCCGGATCAGCTATTGGCTTTGATCAATTCATTGAAAACTATTAATTCAGAAAGTAAGGCTCCTCTGTTTATATCCGTCGATGAAGAAGGCGGCCGGATTAGCAGAATGCCTGATGAGATCAACAAGCTACCTTCCAATGAAGCGATAGGCAGGATAAACAAGAGCGATTTTTCTTATAAAATCGGAAACCTGCTTGCGGAAGAATTAAGTTTATTTGGCTTCAATATGGATTTCGCCCCTGTTCTGGACATATTCAGCAATCCGAAAAATTCTGTTATCGGAGACAGATCATTTGGTCCCGATGCCGGCATTGTCAGTAGATTGGGCACACAGACCATGAAAGGCATAAGGGAAGGCGGAGTGATCCCCGTAGTCAAGCATTTTCCCGGACATGGGGATACATTGATTGACTCACATGTGGGTTTGCCTTCCGTTGATTATGATATGGAAAGACTGGCCGGTTTTGAGCTTGTTCCTTTTAAAGAGGCAATCGACAATCAGGCTGAAGCAGTGATGGTGGCTCATATTTTACTAAAAAAAATTGATCCGGAATACCCTGCAACACTATCAAAAACTGTAATTACAGATGTATTGAGAAATCAATTGAACTTTAAAGGCGTTGTTATCACGGACGATATGACGATGGGCGCTATTGTTGAAAATTATGATATAGGCGATGCAGCCGTTAAGTCTGTTAATGCAGGAAGCGATATAGTTCTGGTTTGTCATGAGCATAAAAACAGGATATCTGTGCTTGAAGCTTTGCTGAATGCGGCGGATAACGGCGTCATATCGGAAAAAAGAGTAAATGAAAGCGTATACAGGATTTTAAAGCTGAAAAACGAATACCGGTTGAAGGATAACATTATCGATTCCATAGATATAGAATCGATAAACAATAAAATAAGCACTGTTTTGAAGGCTTACAAATAATGCTTCATGGATCGGCATAGGAAAAAAATTTGCACTTAAATCCGGCTGTGAAATATTAGCAGGATAAGCGTGTAATTATCAGCCGGCATAGGCCGGCAAAAAAACTTTAAGGATTTGAAGGATTTTTTCTGATAATTATTGAATATATACAGCATAATATTTCGATTATTTTGAAAGGAGATCTGTAAAATGGGAGATAAAAGTCCTAAAAAAGAAACAAAAAAACCAAAACAGGTAAAGAAGCCTAAATAAATCTTTTTTATGGCTGTTACCGAAAGTTATTAAAGCTTAATGATTGCAAATAGACCAGGGGCGGCTTTTCTTACGCAAGTAAGAACCGTCCCTGCTTGCTTTGTACAGGAGTAAATATTTCTTGATATATTATCCTGTTTCTGTTTTCGCCAACCATAAAAGTGTAAGAATATTAATTCTCAAATTTTGTAATAATAAGTAGTGGAAAATTGAGCAATCTTGCGGATTTGACAGCAATTATCGCTTTAAATTGAATTTTTTCAGGTTAAGTCTTATTTTTTGCGAATTTTCTTGATTATATGAAAGAATTTTTATATAATCATCTATCGAAGGATGCCATAGCATACCATAATGAATTTCCAGACACAGGAATCGTATCAGCTCCTGGGAAATCCGATGATGGCGAGTCAGGCCAAGGAGGTTTGAGATATGGGAAAAGCATTGATAATAGGCGCTGGTGGAGTTGCAAGCGTTGTCGTTCATAAATGCTGTCAGAATCCTGAGGTTTTTGAGGAAATATGCATTGCCAGCAGGACAGTGGCAAAATGTGAAGCCTTAAAAAATAAACTGGCCGGCAGCCGCACAAAAATCCGGACTGCTCAACTGGACGCCGACAATACCGGTATGGTAATTGATCTTATCAGGAGCTTTCAGCCCGATATTGTAATAAATGTAGCCCTCCCATATCAGGATTTAACCATTATGGACGCCTGTCTGGCAACCGGCGTGCATTATCTTGATACGGCCAATTATGAACCGCCTGAGACCCCGAAATTTGAATATAAATGGCAGTGGGCGTATAAAGATAGGTTTGAAAAGGCCGGTATCACGGCGCTGCTGGGAAGCGGCTTTGATCCGGGGGTCACAGGGGTCTTCTGCGCCTATGCGCAAAAGCATTATTTCGATGAGATTCATTACATTGATATAGTTGACGCCAATGCAGGCGATCACGGGTATCCATTTGCCACAAATTTCAACCCTGAAATAAATATACGTGAGATAACTGCCAACGGACGATATTTTGACAAAGGTGAATGGATTGAAACTGAGCCCCTGGCTGTTAAAAGAAAATACAACTTGCCGGAAATCGGCCCCAAAAACATTTATCTTTTATATCATGAGGAACTGGAGTCATTGGCCGTTAACATTAAAGGCATAAAGAGAATAAGGTTCTGGATGACATTTTCGGATAATTACATCAACCACCTCTGTGTGTTGGAAAATGTAGGGATGACCTCAATCCGGCCTATTGAATTCGACGGGCATCAAATTATCCCACTGCAGTTTTTAAAGGCTGTCCTCCCTGACCCTGCCTCGCTTGGATCAAGAACAAAAGGGAAAACCAATATTGGCTGTATCATTCAGGGAATTAAGGATGGAAAGCCGGTAATATATTATGTTTATAATGTTTGCGACCATGAAGAATGCTACGCCGAAGTCGGTTCGCAGGCAATTTCCTATACTACGGGAGTTCCTGCAATGATTGGCGCAATGATGATTTTAAAAGGCATATGGAAAAAGCCCGGCGTATATAATGTTGAAGAATTCGACCCGGATCCTTTTATGGATGCGTTGAATAAATATGGATTACCGTGGAAGGAGAGCTTTGCTCCCACACTGCTGGATTAGCGGAAG
>VEPD01000401.1 GCA_012027035.1 Ruminiclostridium sp.
CATATACATGGTCCTGCTTTTTGGCCTGTTGAAGAATTTGTTGATATATAAAAAGGTTTTGCTTCAAATTCAACAGGTAGATAAAATTTTTAATTTGTCAACACAAAAATTTCATTATATCAACAATTTATGTGGATATATTTTATTTTGAAGCCTTTGAGTTTTTATTTTCCTGTGATGTTTCTTTTCAGCTCATCGATTGTACGCCTGATTTCTGTGTTATTTTTGAGATCTTCCGTTATTTTTTCTATTGCATGTATAACAGTGGTATGATCTCTTCCGCCGAAAGCATCGCCTATTTTGGGAAGGGAAAGATCTGTAAGATCTCTGCAAAGATACATGGCAATCTGCCTTGGAAAGGATATTTCCCTGTTTCTCTTTTTGGATTTGAATTCATCCTGTCTGATATCAAAATACCTGGATACGGTATCTATAATCATCATACTGTTTATAACCCTGGAATTACTCGCTGAAATTATTTCTTTTAAGGCCTCTGTAGCCAAATCTACAGATATCTCATTCTCAGTAAGGGAAGAGTATGCGATGACTTTATTCAGGGCTCCTTCAAGCTCCCGTATGTTTGAGGCAACTTTGTCCGCAATGAACTCCATAACATCATTAGGGATATATAACTTTTCTTGTTGAGCTTTCTTTTTTAGGATTGCAATCCTGGTTTCTACATCGGGAGTTTGGATATCTGCAGTCAAACCCCATTCAAACCTTGAACGGAGCCTTTCCTCCAAAGTTGTAATCTCCTTTGGAGATCTGTCGCTGGAAATAATTATCTGTTTGTTGGCTTCATAGAGTGCGTTGAAGGTATGGAAAAACTCTTCCTGGGTTCTTTCTTTTCCACCAATGAACTGTATATCGTCTATAAGAAGTACGTCTATATTTCTATACTTACTGCGGAATTCTTCGTTTCTGTCATCCTTTATGGCATTTATAAGCTCGTTTGTAAATTTTTCCGAAGATACGTAAATTACTTTTGATGCAGGATTCTGAGTAAGTATGTAGTGGCCTATCGCATGCATCAGATGTGTTTTTCCAAGTCCGACTCCCCCATAGAGAAACAAGGGATTATATGCTTTTGCAGGGGATTCGGCAACAGCCACTGAGGCGGCATGTGCCAGTCTATTGCTGTTACCTATTACGAAAGTATCAAAAGTATATTTTGGATTTAAAATGGAAAAAGTAACATCCTCGCTGTTTCCGTTTTCCATATTCTGCTGATTACGTTTCGCAGTTTCCTGGGTAGGAACAACTATATTTATGTTGTATTCTTTTGACGAAATCTGTTTTATGGCATTTCTGATAAGGGCGGCATATCTTGATTCCAGGATTCCTTTGTTAAAATCTGTCGGAGCGCCCAACTCAATGGAATTTGAGTTAAGCGCCAGCGGTTCAATGGTTTTTATCCATGTATTAAAACTTATTTCTGTAAGCTCGTTTTTTAGAAGCTCCAAGGCTCTGGGCCATAAACCGGAAAGCTGCACGCTCATTTTGCATCCTCCAAAAGGCGGTAAGTTTTGAATAGTATATTAGAAAATACTTCAGGTAAAAATAAAAATTTTTCTTAAGTAGTACTACAGCGAAACAAACATTGATTCATCGGCATTTATGCGCCTTCCAGAAATATCGCGAACGCTTCAACGCGCTATTTCTGGAAGGATAATTAAAATGTTTCGCTGTAGTAGTAGGTATTAATAATATACCAGACTTTCTTATAACTTTCAATAAAAAAATGGTATACTTATCCACTATTCCAAATAAATTTTTAAAATTATCCACAGGCTTAAATAGCAGCTTGACAGTAGTAAATATTTTAATATATAATTGGTCTGATGTCTTTCAAAACGGGTGTAACAATTCATTTTACCCGGATAAAAGACAGTTTATTTTTTGAATAAAGGGAAAAACTTATAAGTAATGGTATGGAGCTTTTTTACCGCAGAGAATGGGGGTGTTAACTATGTTAAGGACATATCAGCCAAAAAAGAGACAGAGACAAAAAGAACACGGCTTTATGAAAAGAATGCGTACTGCTAATGGAAGAAAAGTGTTGAGGAGACGTAGGTTAAAAGGAAGAAAAGAGCTTTCAGCGTAAGACCGCATGAGTGTGGTCTTTTTCTTTAGTGGTGTTGTAAACCGGCAGGGCTGTATGCCCCCGAATTAAATATTTTTGTATGCCGGTAGCCATTGAGAGGACAGAATGGATAAGACCGTTCCTTTAAAAAAAAATTATGAGTTTATAAGCCTGTATAAAAAAGGCAGATTCTTTGTTGGAAAATATATAGTTCTATATGTTAAAAGGAATAATACAAAAACCAACAGGCTTGGAATAACAGTCTATAAAAAGGTAGGGAAAGCAGTTAAAAGGAACCGGATGAAAAGGCTGATTAAAGAGTGTTACAGGCATTATGAAGAGTCGGTTAAGAATGGCTGCGACCTGGTATTTGTAGCCAGAAACAGTGAGATAATGCCGGGATATGCGGAAATAGAGAGGGAAATGAAATTCCTGTTGAAAAAGATGGATGTATTTATGCAGGATAAGAAAAATGATTAGATGGATATTGACAGGTTTGATAAAGCTCTATCGTAAATGGATATCACCTTTGAAGAAACCCAGCTGCAGGTTTTATCCCACCTGTTCCCAATATGCCCTGGATGCAATTGGACGCTATGGATCATTAAAAGGAAGCTGGCTGGCGTTAAAAAGGATTTTGAAATGCCATCCATTTCATCCTGGAGGATATGACCCGGTAAAATAATAGTTTAGGAAGACAAGCTCATATTTTGGTGGATTACTTATGTAGTACTGCCGTTTATTAAAGAAGGGAAGTTAATATGCTGATTTTGGATGTAATTGCTAAACCGCTTGGACAATTTTTATATTTCATTTACAATATAACCGGTAATTATGGACTTGCAATAATAATATTTACAGTGGTTGTCAAGCTGGTACTCCTGCCGCTTACCCTCAAGCAATACAAATCCACCACCAAGATGCAGGCTATCCAGCCTCAGCTTCAGGAAATACAGAAAAGATACAAGAACGACAAGGAAAAGCTCAATCAGGAAATGATGAAGCTATATCAGGAAAATGGGGTGAATCCTGCGGGCGGCTGCCTTCCTTTATTAGTGCAGATGCCCATACTTATTTCCTTATACTGGGTAATAGCCCAGCCTTTAAAGTTCATGTTGAGTAAGACGCCGGAGCAGATAAAAAAGATAGTTGATGCTTTTATAACTGCTTCAACTGAACTAGGAATGCCGGTAGACAAGAATTTATTACTTAGTACAAGTAAAGAATTGACTGCTCTGAACTTTTTTCATGACAACAGTCATTCCCTTGACAAAGTAACGGGGTTGCTGAGTTCCCATGAACTGATTAATTTTAATTTTCTTGGACTTCATCTGGGAAGAGTAGCCAGCTACAGTCAGGCAAAACTCTTTGGTCCTGAAGCATACATCTATCTGCCACTGTTGCTGCTGCCCATATTGGCGGTCGTTACCACTTTCCTTTCCACAAAGCTCTCAATGCCAAAAAAGAATCCCAACAGCACCGGCAATCAAGGCGCCATGGCAAGTTCCATGACAAACAGCATGATGTATATAGGACCGTTCATGTCGCTCATATTTTCTTTCCAACTCCCCGCAGGAGTAGTGCTGTATTGGATATCCGGCTATGTATTCCAGATATTCCAGCAGCTATATATCAATAAAACCATACTTAAAAAGAATGAACCTATAGAAAACAGGAAAGAAATAAAAGATG
Organism: Ruminiclostridium sp.; assembly: GCA_012027035.1. GTDB lineage: Bacteria > Bacillota > Clostridia > Acetivibrionales > DTU013 > MnB-11. The sequence goes on from VEPD01000401.1 coordinate 3,776, forward strand.
GAAATGATACTACAGAGATAAAAAAATTTTCTGAAAAAAATCCTTCAAGAGGTACAAATAATAAAAATAGCAGCAAGAAAAAGAAAAAGTAATGAAGAAGGAGGATTGGGAAGCTGATGAGCCAAGTCGTTGAAAAAACCGGAAAGACCGTTAATGAAGCTGTAAATCTCGCCCTGGATGAACTGAATGCAAGTCCGGACAACGCTGATATAGAAGTGTTGGATGAGGGAAGCAAGGGCTTGTTTGGTATTGGAAGCAAAGTGGCCAGAGTAAGGGTATCCTTAAGAAATGTACAAAGCAGTCTGGGCGAAGGATTTTTGACGGACGTCTTTTCGAAAATGAAGATTTCGGTGGATATTGAGACAGAAGAGGATGAAGAAACCATACTCCTCAAAATCAAAGGAAAGGATAGCGGAATAATAATCGGCAGAAGGGGAGAAACCCTGGACGCACTCCAGTACCTCACAAGTCTGGTTGTAAACAAGAACAGGGAAGAGTACAAAAGGGTAACCGTGGATATAGAGAATTACAGGCAGAAGAGAGAGGAAACCCTCGTCAGGCTTGCCAACAGACTTGCGGAAAGAGTAGTGAGGTACCGTAAAAATGTTACCCTTGAACCGATGAATCCTTATGAAAGAAGAATAATACACTCATCCCTGCAGAATAATAAAATGGTGGAAACATACAGCGTAGGGGATGAACCCAACAGGAAGGTTGTTATTACTATAAAACAGCAGGCAGGATATAGAAGTTAGTATCATAGAAATCGGAAAGCATGTAAAATACAAATATTATCTGGAAGTTTGACCAGTTAAAACGGACAGTTGATGATCCTTTTCAAAAGGGGATATTCCGAAACTACAGAGACTAGAGATTAGAGACTAGAGAACAGATGTCAAAGAATAGCTTTTCGCAATTTATTAAATCTGGCTTCTAGTCTCTGGTTTCTGTTCTCTGCCTTTTCGGTGTGTCCCCTTTCCTTTGTCGGATATGATACAATAGGTTTTGAAAATATCTTCTTTGTGTAAAAAAAGAGGTGTCATATGCACTTGGATGAAACCATCGCAGCTATTTCCACACCACACGGGACAGGTGGAATAGGTATAATAAGGATTAGCGGAGAAAGAACTTTTCAGATTGCAGAAAAACTCTTTACAGGCAAGAAGCCTTTCGATGAAATAAAAACCCATACTATTAATTATGGGAAGATAGTAAACCCTATAAACGGAGATATGATTGATGAAGTATTGCTTACTAAAATGAAAAGGCCGCATACTTTTACAAGGGAAGACGTGGTGGAAATAAATTGCCACGGCGGCGCTGTCGTATTACTTCGCATCCTTGAACTGGTTGTGAAGGAAGGCGCCCGTCCTGCTGAGCCGGGTGAGTTTACAAAACGTGCCTTCCTTAACGGGAGGCTTGATCTTTCACAGGCGGAAGCGGTTATTGACCTGATAAATGCGAAGACAATAGAAGGATCCGGTGCTGCTGCAGCGCAGCTTGAAGGAAAGCTTTCCGAAAAAATAAAAAGCTTAAGGAGCAGGCTTATAGGACTCATAGCCAATATAGAAGTGACGGTGGATTATCCGGAACATGATATAGAAGAAATCACCGGACGGGAAGTATATGAAAACGCCGGGGCAATACTGGAAAGCCTGGTGAAAATGGCAGAGAGCTTTGATAAGGGAAGAATTTTACGTGAAGGAATAAGGGTGGTGATAGCAGGTAAACCCAATGTGGGAAAATCCTCGCTTCTCAATGAACTGGCCGGAAAAAACAAGGCTATTGTAACAAACGTCCCGGGAACAACAAGAGACATAATCGAAGAATATGTAAGCATAAGGGGAATTCCGGTTAAACTGTCTGATACAGCCGGTATAAGAAAAACAGACGACCCCGTGGAAAAAATAGGTGTGGAAAAGGCCGAGGGGGCTATAGAAGCAGCGGATCTGGTAATTCTGATGCTGGACGCCTCACAGGGACTGGATGATGACGATAAGGGAATTATTGGAAAGTTATCCGGGAAAAAGATTATTTATATCATTAATAAAACCGACATAGCCGATGAGGCGGCTGTGTTAAAAATAGAAGAGCAAGTGAAACAAAGGGAACAAAGAATTATCAGGGCTTCCATGCTTTCGGGCAAGGGGCTGGAAGAACTGGAAGCAGCGATAGAAGAATTATTTATTAAAGGAAACATTACTATCAACAACGAAGTTCTTGTAACCGGCGTAAGACACAAGAACCTGCTGGATATGGCTGCAGCCAGCCTGAAGGAAGCTTGCAGGGCGTATGAGGGAAGCATGCCGCTGGATATGATTACAATTGATATAAAAAATGCAGCGGAATATCTGGGTCAGATTACCGGTGAAGCAGTTAGCGAAGATGTGGTGCGCGAGATATTCAGCCGTTTCTGCATAGGCAAGTGACAGAAGCGTCAGAAGCGGCGCATTGCGGCGTCAGACTGCAGGCGCAAAAATCCTCACAGCGATTTGTCTTCCTTGCACTGCTTGCTTCCGACGCTTCCGTCCTAAAAAAGTGGATTTAA
>VEPD01000425.1 GCA_012027035.1 Ruminiclostridium sp.
ACCTTGACTGAAACATACTCGGACTCTTTATAAAGTCCGGTGCCATAGCCGAAATCCTTCAGCTTTTTGCCCATCATAAGTTTTGTTGCCAGATTTACCATGGGGATACCGGTAACCTTGCTGATATACGGCACCGTCCTGCTGGAACGGGGATTTACTTCTATTACATACAGTGCATTATTATAAATCACATACTGGATATTTATCATGCCTAATATCCTAAGAGCTTTAGCAAGCCTGTAAGTGTAATCGACTATGGTTTCCTTCATTTTTTCACTTACCGTCTGTGTAGGATAGACTGAGATGCTGTCGCCGGAATGGACTCCCGCTCTTTCCAGATGCTCCATTATCCCGGGTATGAGGATGTCTTCGCCGTCGCATATGGCGTCCACTTCTATTTCCTTACCCATCAAATATTTGTCCACAAGAATGGGATGCTCCTGTTTTACCCTGTTTATGATTTCCATGAATTCAGTTATATCTTTGTCGCTGTATGCTATTTCCATGCCCTGACCTCCCAGAACGTACGAGGGGCGGACAAGTACGGGATAAATCAATTCATTTGCAGCCTCCAGCGCTTCTTCCAGAGTAAAGACCGTCCTGCCCCTTGGCCGCGGTATCCCTACCTCTTCAAGAACCTTGTCAAATTTTTCCCTGTCTTCGGCAGCATCTACATCCCTTGCATCCGTACCGAAAATTTTCACTCCCATTTCGCTCAATGCTTTTGTCAGCTTGATGGCGGTTTGTCCTCCGAATTGAACAATAGCGCCGATTGGTTTTTCTGCTTCAACAATGTTTTCAACATCTTCAGCAGTCAATGGCTCGAAATAAAGCCTGTCGGAGGTATCAAAATCGGTACTGACGGTTTCGGGATTATTGTTTGCTATTATGGTCTCGTAGCCTTCTTCCCGTAAAGCCCATACCGAATGCACCGAGCAATAGTCGAATTCGATTCCCTGGCCTATTCTGATGGGACCTGATCCTATTACTAGAACTTTTTCTCTATCGGACGCTTTTACTTCGGTATTCATGTCATATGTGGAATAATAATAAGGTGTTACCGCTTCAAACTCTGCCGCGCAGGTGTCAACCATCTTGTAGGTAACTGTTATTCCAAGGGCTGTCCTTTTATCTTTAATATCTTTTTTTAAGGAGGATGTGTAATTTGCAATAACGGCGTCTGTAAAGCCCAACTTTTTAGCTTTTCTTAAAATTTCGGGAGTTAATTTCTCAAAGGTCAGAGTTTTCAGCTTTTCTTCCATAAGAACCAGCTCTTTTATCTTGCAGAGGAAGAAATCGTCTATCTTTGTGATGTTGTTGATATCTTCTATCGATACGCCTCTTCGGATTGCTTCAGCAATGACAAATATCCTCTCGTCATTGATATTTTTCAGCATCGTAATTATTGCAGCGCTTTCATATTTTTTATATAATTCCTGCTCAAGGGTGAAAAGGCCGAGTTCCAGCGAACGTATAGCCTTCATCAGCGCGGCCTCAAAGGAGCTGCTTATTGACATGACCTCTCCTGTGGCCTTCATTTGGGTACCAAGAGTCCTTTTAGCCCTGACGAATTTATCAAAAGGCCATTTTGGTATTTTGACGACAACATAGTCCAATGTCGGCTCAAAGCAGGCAAATGTCTTACCTGTGACTGCATTCTTTATTTCATCCAGGCCATATCCTACAGCTATCTTGGTTGCAACCTTTGCAATGGGATAGCCTGTCGCTTTGGACGCCAGAGCAGACGAACGGCTTACCCTCGGGTTAACCTCGATCACTGCATATTCGAAACTTTCAGGATGCAGCGCAAACTGCACATTGCAGCCGCCTTGTATTCCCAGAGTCGATATGATTTTCAGGGATGCAGTCCTGAGCATCTGATATTCCTTGTCGGACAATGTCTGTGACGGCGCCACAACTATACTGTCGCCGGTATGAACGCCCACGGGGTCTATGTTTTCCATATTGCATACAGTAATCACATTCCCTTTGCCGTCTCTCATCACTTCATATTCGATTTCCTTCCAGCCTGAAATACACTTTTCTATAAGCGCCTGGGTAACCCTGCTCATTCTTAAGCCATTGGCGGCTATTTCCCTGAGCTCGGTTTCATTTTCCGCAATTCCGCCGCCGGTACCGCCTAAAGTGTATGCAGGTCTGACTATGACCGGGTAATCTATTTCATTGGCAAAGGCTACGGCGCCTTCAACAGTATTGACAACCCTGCTGGCTATGCAGGGCTCGCCGATGCTTTCCATGGTATCCTTGAAGGCCTGTCTGTCCTCAGCCATTTTAATGGCTTCTGTTGCAGTTCCCAGCAGCTTGACTCCCTGCTCCGCCAAAAAACCGGATTCCGCAAGCTCCATGGCAAGGTTCAGGCCTGTTTGTCCTCCAAGTGTCGGCAGCAGGCTGTCAGGTTTTTCTTTTATTATTATTTTCCTTGCCGTTTCCGCATTAAGCGGCTCTATATATACCTTGTCGGCTATATTGGTATCGGTCATGATTGTAGCCGGATTGCTGTTTACCAGCAATACTTCGATTCCTTCTTCCTTCAAAGCCTGGCAGGCTTGTGTTCCTGCATAATCAAATTCAGCAGCCTGGCCTATTATTATCGGGCCTGAGCCTATTACCATAACTTTTTTTATATCATTACGTTTTGGCATTATATAGAATTTGCCCCTTTCTTATGAGTCTCCATCATTTCAATAAACCTGTCAAACAAGTATGCCGTATCGGCAGGCCCCGGCGACGCTTCCGGGTGGAACTGGACTGTGAATACGGGCATATCCAGATATCTGACGCCTTCCACCGTATCATCGTTCATATTCCTGTGGCTCACCTCCATGCGCGACTTGTCAAGGCTATTTTCAATAATGGTGTAGCCGTGGTTCTGAGAGGTTATATATGTCACATCCATGGCTATATCTTTTACCGGGTGGTTACAGCCTCTATGCCCATACTTCAGTTTTCCCGTATCTGCATTGTTGGCTAACGCCAAAAGCTGGTGTCCCAGACATATTCCGAAAATGGGCTTTTTCCCCATGAGTTCCCTAATAGTCTCTATTTGATGCCTGCAATCCTTGGGGTCTCCAGGTCCGTTGGAAAGCATAATCCCATCGGGAGAAATATCAAGGATCTCTTTTGCCGTTGAAGCAGCGGGAAATACAAAGACTTCACAATCCCTTTTTATAAGCGATCTGACTATATTCTGCTTTATCCCGTAATCAATGAGCGCAACTTTATAGGATTTTCCATCATAATGCTTTATCTCTTTTGTTGTCACTTTTTCAACAGCACAGTCTATATTGTATCCGCATATGGCTTCCATCCTGTTTTCCAGCTTGAAGTCAGGATCGGTGGATATTATACCCTTCATTGTACCTTTATCTCTAAGTATTCTTGTGAGCGCTCTGGTATCAATACCTTCTATGCCGATGATACCATGCCTTCGAAGATATTCGCCCAGGGACTCGAGAGATCTCCAGTTGCTTGGAGTCCTGCATATTTCCCTTACAACAAAGCCTCTCACCTGTGGCCTTGCAGACTCTACATCATCAAGATTCACACCATAATTCCCGATAAGAGGATATGTCATAGTCACAATTTGACCGCAATAGGACGGGTCGGTCAAGACTTCCTGATAGCCGGTCATACCCGTATTGAATACTATTTCTCCTACTACCTCACCTTCCGCTCCAAAACTGCTGCCCTCAAATACCGTTCCGTCCTCCAGCGCCAAAACCGCCTTCATTCCTTCGCCCTCCCATTTGGAATTCAAACCTTATATCATTAGAGGCATTCTATCATAACAGAATTTGCCTTAAATCATACGTGGGCTCAATGGCCCCGAGACTTTATCATGCTGTTCCCAATACCGCATTAATTTCATCCTTCATGCTTAAAGCCTCTGCCCGGCATGCTTTTTCAAATTCCTCCTCACTGAACACGGATGCCCATTTTTCCGACTGATAAGCGCACATAATGCTTCTTGAAGCATTGATAACAGCGCCTAATCCATCTTTGTTGAAGCAGTGGGCCGCATCCTTTGCCGTCCCCCCCTGTGCTCCGTAACCCGGGACGAGAATATACGCCTTTTTCATTATTCCTCTCAGTATTTTTGCCTGATTGGGATAGGTTGCTCCCACGACCGCTCCTATACTGCTGTAACCGAATTCACCCGTCTGGGCTTTCCCCCAGTCGTTTACAAGCTCGGCCACAATTTCATATATGCTTTTTCCGTATTGTGTTAACAGGTCCTGAAGCTGTCCGGAGGATTTGTTGGACGTTTTTACCAGTATGAATATACCTTTTCCATATAATTCACAATCGCTTATAAACGGCTTGATACCGTCATACCCGGGATAGGGATTAACAGTTAGTGCATCCGCGTCAAAAACCTGTACTTTTTTACCGTTTATCGCTGCACTGCCGAGATGTGCAGAGGAGTACGCTTCCGCCGTACTTCCAATATCATTTCTTTTTCCGTCGGCGATTACAATAAGGCCTTTGGATTTTGCATATTGAACTGTCTCATAGAAAGCTTTTATTCCTTCAATCCCATACATTTCGTAGTACGCAAGCTGCGGTTTCACGGCAGGCACTATATCGTATACGGAGTCGATTATTTTTTTATTAAAGTCCAGTATTGCGGCAGCGGCGCCCGGAAGCCCCTCACCTTCGTCTTTAAACGCCTTTTCCCTGATATGCGAGGGTATGAATTCCAGCCTGGGATCCAGTCCTACAACCGATGGATTGTTGGTTTCCTTTATTTTTCTTATCAACCTGTCAACAAACATTTTCTGTTCTCCTTTTCAAAGATGGTATTAAAGCAATACTTTTTCCCTTACTACTATCTTTCCATCAACTATGGTATAATTCACTGTACCAAAAAGCCTGTGCCCATTAAAAGGTGAATTTTTACTTTTGGAACTGAACTTATCAATTTCTATAATAGCTTCTTCGTCTAAATCGATAATGGTTATATCCGCAGTTCTGCCCACATCAAGCACTCCCTTGCTGATGCTCAGTATTTCCGAAGGATTTACACACATTTTTTGCACCAGCCTGTCCATGGAAAGAATACCTGGCCTTACAAGATGGGTTACAGCCAGAGGTAACGCAGTTTCGAAGCCTACCATACCATTTGCTGCAATTGCAAATTCCACATTTTTCTCATCCTTGTGATGAGGCGCATGATCTGTTGCAATTATATCAATGGTATCATCCTTAAGACCCTCTTTTATGGCTTCAACATCCGCATCAGTCCTAAGGGGCGGGTTTACTTTTGCGAGTGTGTTGAAGTCCGCACAGGCTTCTTCCGTTAAGGAAAAGTAGTGTGGACAGGTTTCACAGGTAACCTTTACGCCCCGCTTTTTTGCATTCCTTATCAGCTCAACTGATACGGCGGTACTTACATGCGCTATGTGGACAGGTACCTTTGTATATTCTGCTAGTATCAGGTCGCGTGCGACCATCGTTTCTTCTGCCGCTGCAGGTATTCCTTTCAGACCCATTATTGTCGACTGGTAACCCTCGTTCATAACGCCTTCATCCGCAAGATCAACATCTTCACAGTGTGATATCACAGTGATGTCGAACATCGAGGCGTATTGAAGCGCCTTCTTCATGAGGGATGAACTTTTTACGGGTTTACCATCATCAGATATCGCCACTGCGCCTGCAAACTTCAACTCGCCTATTTCAGCCAGTTCTTCGCCTTTCTGACCTTTTGTTATGGTACCGATGGGATATACGTTGACAAAACCATCCGACCTGGCTTTATTGATGATATATTTTATTAGAGCTTCACTATCGGCTGCCGGGTTGGTGTTCGGCATACAGGCTATTGACGTGAAGCCGCCTTTTGCTGCGCTTCTTGTTCCGCTTTCAATATCCTCCTTATATTCGAAGCCCGGATCCCGCAGATGGCAGTGAGCATCTACAAGCCCCGGAATTACATATAAGCCTGATGCATCAACGAGGTCGCAGTTTGTATCCTCAAAATCGTTTCCTATATCAGCTATTTTACCATTCCTTACCAGTATGTCGAATATTCCGTTTCTTCCGGTTTTGGCGTCTACAAGGTGCCCATTCTTAATTAAGATTCTCATTACCGCTCCTCCTGGTCAATAGATATAGCAAAGCCATTCTTACCGCAACACCGTTTGTAACCTGCTCGTCAATAGCCGATCGGTCGGAATCAATGACTGTGCTTGACAGTTCAACACCTCTGTTTACAGGCCCCGGATGTATAACCAGTGCGTTTTCCTTTGCAAACAACAGCCTTTTATCATCAAGGCCAAAGAATCTGGAATACTCTCTCACGGTGGGAAACAGTCCTTTTTTCTGCCTTTCAAGCTGTATCCGCAGTCCCATGACAACATCGGCGTCTATCAAAGCTTCCTGAACCGTACTGAAGACTCTGGCTCCTGTTTTCTCTATCCCCGGCGGCAAAAGTGTTGCCGGACCCGCTACACATACTTCCGCACCCAGCTTCTGCATTCCCCATATATTGCTTCTGGCCACTCTGCTATGGTAAACGTCCCCTATTATGGCGATTTTCAAGCCCTTGATGCCGCCTTTCTTTTCCTTTATTGTAAACATATCCAGCAGTGCTTGTGTCGGATGCTCGTGCATACCGTCTCCTGCGTTGATAACAGAGGCTTTGACATGCTTTGCCAGGAGCTGCGGCGCTCCCGACATTGGGTGACGGATAATTATCACATCCGTCCCCATCCTGTCGATTGTCCTTCCTGTATCTATAAGCGTTTCTCCCTTTAATACGCTGCTGTCTGAAGCGGATATGTTTGCAGCGCTTGCGCTCATGTATTTCGATGCAAGCTCAAAGGACAGCCGGGTTCTTGTACTGTTTTCGTAAAACAGCGTGATTATTGACTTTCCCTGCAAATGGGGCGTCCTCTTATTATTGGATGTGATAATATATTTCATGGTCTTTGCAGTTTCAAGTATATAATCGATCTCTTCTGCGGATATATCCTTAAGTCCCAGCAAATCCTTGGATTTTAGATTCATTCCCTCTCCCACCTTTGCTATTATTTTGATTGCCGGAAAGCTACGCCCCTATAAAAAAAGTAAGGTAAAATACCTTACTTTCAATGCACCCGGCCAATTTCCAAATCACTTATTGTCACAACATTTATTTTATCTATATCGAACAGTTTTACATTTATAACTTCATTTTTTGAAGTCGGAACATTTTTCCCGACGTAATCCGCTCTGATGGGAAGTTCCCTGTGCCCTCTGTCTATCATAATGGCAAGCTGGATCATTTTCGGCCTTCCGATGTCCATAATAGCGTCAATGGCCGATCTTACCGTTCTCCCGGTGAAAAGTACATCATCAACGAGCACTATGACTTTATCATTTACCGGAAAATTAATTTCCGTCCCGTTTATTACAGGATGTCCGGCAAGAGTGCTTAGATCGTCCCTGTAGAAAGTTATATCCAGAATCCCCACAGGTACTTCCTTTCCTTCCACTTCACCGATCTTTCGGGATATCATCCTGGCCAGAGGTACTCCTCTTCGTTGAATTCCTATAAATACAAGATCCTCAATGCCCTTGTTTTTTTCTATTATTTCATGTGCGATTCTTGTAACTGCACGGAATATACCGTTTTCATCCATTATTTCCGCTTTGTCCATCATGTCCTTCACCTCCATCAATCAAAATCCAGGGGGTATCGAGCTCACTTCCTTTTTTTTAGCAGATTTTGTTTCGCCAGAATAACTTAATCAACAAAAAATGCCTCCGGCCAGACGGCAGGAAGCATGTGTAATCTTAAAACATACCTGATGAATATTTATTTACCCTTCCAGCCTCTCCGGACTAATTAAAAGGTTCTTTATTCAATTGAATTCATAATACCATATATAAAATATCCTGTCTATATACAATAAAAAAAGATTTGAATCACCGTTTTTTACTTTAAAAATAAAATTTATTCCGGCCGCAAATCACATATAAGCTTCTTAAAATACTCCGGTGGCTCAGCCTGAAATTCCATATATTCATCCGTTCGGGGGTGATTAAACCCAAGAAGCATGGCATGCAGGGCCTGGCCTTTTATGCCATAAGGATTGGCTTGCTTCCCGTAGACTGTATCGCCAATAAGAGGAAAACCTATATACGACATATGGACTCGAATCTGATGAGTCCTTCCCGTCTCCAGTTTAAGCTCAACCAGAGTTGCATCCCTTAATCTTTCAAGAACAGTAAAATGAGTTACCGCTCTTCTGCCATTCTTAAGGTTTACAGCCATTTTTTTGCGGTTGACGGGATGTCTTCCGACAGGAGCGTCTACTTTGCCCCGCTCCTCCCTGATAACTCCCTCAACTATTGCAATATATATACGGTTTATATCGTGATCCTTAAGTTTTTCCGAAAGCTTTTCATGGGCTGTGTTATTTTTAGCAACCACCAATACGCCTGTTGTGTCCTTGTCGATCCTGTGTACGATTCCTGGCCTGATAACACCGTTTATATCAGAAAGAGAGTCACCGCAATGCCTGATAAGGGCATTCACCAGAGTACCGTTGTAGTTGCCCGCTCCCGGATGTACCACCATACCCTTTGGCTTGTTTATCACAATAATATCTTTATCTTCGTAAATAACATCCAGATCTATTTCTTCTGCTTTGATATCAGGCTTTTCCGGTTTGGGTACATCCACAACGATACTGTCACCGCATTTCAGACGGTAATTAGCTTTCTTGCTTATTTCGTTTACTGTTACTTTTCCATCTTCAATAAGCTTTTGGACATAGGATCTGGAGAATTCGGAAAGCTTTCCTGAAAGCCATGAATCCAGTCTGGTATCCTCAGTGTCTGCAACTAATTCAATAATAATATCATCCTTATACATATCAGCTTTCATTATTATGCTTCTCTGTTTTATTCTCAGGCTCTTTGTAAATAAACAGCATATAAATTGCTAAAAGTATAGTGCCTGCAACTATACACGAATCTGCTGCATTAAACGTGGGAAAGTGGTATGAGCCTATGTAGAAATCCAGAAAATCCGTAACCCCGCCTTTATACACCCTGTCTATGAGATTCCCGAAAGCGCCGCCCAGAATAACGGATAATGCCAGCTTGAGGAATTTGCTTCTTGTTCTGGCCATTAATATTATAAGTATAATAGCTACGATTACCGTCATAGTTATGAAAATGTATCTTCCGTTCTGGAATACCCCCCATGCAGCCCCATAATTATCATGGTTTGTCAAATAAAAAAAATTATCGATGACAGAGATCCTATCACCGTACCCTATATTCTTATTGACAATATATTTCGAATATCTGTCAATTACAACCAAAATCAATACAATAGCAATCTGAAGCATAATTATCATTCCTTTTCACCGGTTTATCCGGCAGATTATTTCAACTCCAAGACATTATTATATCTTTCAAATGCATATCTGTAAATGCGTTATTGTAAATCCGGCAGATACCAGCCGGTAATATCGTGATACTTTTCCCAGACATAAGGTTCAATCTTCCCTCTGACATTTTTTCTGTAAATAAGCGCATTATCAAGGAAAAACAGCCCAATATAGGGTAAATCACTGTCAATAACATTTTTAAAATTTGACAGGGTGTTTATTTCCTTATCAGAGTCAATTTGGCTATATAACAATTCTATAAGGGTATTTGCCTCCATGCTGTCATATCCTGCTATATTTCTCCCTATATTGTTCTGTACCGGAAGAGAAGCGGGGAGATAGCTGCTTGAATAGAGGAATGAAACATCCGGCGCCTGAGTTATTCTGCAACCTGTATAAACCATATCAAACTTTCCCGTATCTATAAGCCTGTACAAATCGCTCCATGGAAGTCTGGTCACCTTTGCCGCCAACCCTGCTTCCTGCAGCTGCCGGCTTATTCTCTCGGCAACCAGAATCCGGCGGTTGTTATTATTGTTTACCAGAAGCTCAATCTCAAGCTTTTTGTTAATACCATCGAATATTTTATAAAAGCCCGACTCTTTTTCCTTCCAGCCGCCCTCCAGCAGAATATCCTTTGGTATTTTATATTCCTTGAAGTCCGCAGGAATTCTCTTTAAGCCTTCAGAAAGCCAGGAATCCGGATGTATGGGAATATCGGAAATTGTTGCATAACCATCAAGAATATCATTTACTATTTTTTGCCTGTCGATAGCGGCGGCAACCGCTTTCCGTACGGAAATATCGGCAAAAACCGGATTATGCAGGTTGAACGCCAGAAATTCAAACTCTCTTGACGGATATTTTTTTATTATCATATCAGTTCGGGATGTGTATTTTTTTATGTCATCCATGCTGATACCGGCAGCATCTATTTCATATACCTGAAAGGCGTTAATGGCGTCATCATCTGATTTGTAGAGCTTTATACGTATTTCATCCATGAACATTATTTCGCTTGATTTATCCTCTCTTGCATTAATATACCACCATGTATCATTTCTTTTCAAGGTCACCGATTTTTCCTTTAAATATTTATCAAGCTTGAAGGGGCCCGTACCTACAGGCTTAAAATCAGCTGTTTCATATAAATCATTCCGAAGGTGTGCAGGTAATATCGGAAATGTCATCATTTCAGCTGTAAATGAATTTGGCCTTAGCAATACAATTTTAAAATTGGATGAGTCCACTGCTGCAAAGGTTGAAATGTTTTTCAACTGCTTTTTATATACGGAATCAACATTTGTATTAAGAATGAAATCAAAGGTAAACTCTGCGTCTTTAGCTGTCAAAGCTTCACCATCACTCCATGTAACTCCGTCTCTAATATGAAAATTCCATATAAGTCCGTCGGGAGAAACCGCCCATTTATCTGAGAGAAGCGGCATCGGCTGCTGTTTTTTATCCAGGGTGACCAGCCCTTCGTAGACGAAGGATAGGAAATCGCTTACATACGCATTTTTAGTCAATAACGGATTTAATGTATCCGGGAAAGTGGAAAACAGGTTTAATGTTCCTCCTTTTACAGGCCCTTTATCCATAATATCGTCGCTATTTTTTTGACTGCCGTTGTTTAGATCAAAATTCAGCTTGTCAAACTGAAGATCCCCGAAATCAGACTGGCATGAAACAAGAGTAAGGTTTATAATGAAAACCGATATGAGTATTATTGCTCCCGCCCTCATAATCAAAATCTCCTTATCCGGGTCTTTAACCTTTATCCGCACATTATTTCAACTGCATAAAAGCAGCAAGGCTTCCTGTTCTGCCGTTATCTCCCCTGTGGGAAAAGAACAGATCCCTGCGGCACATTGTGCAAATACCGCTTTGTGTTATATTACACGGCAAAATACCACATTTTTTCAGTGTATACTCTATTATGCCCTGCAAATCTATTTTCCATTTTCCCGCTCCGACATCATTATAAAAGAAATGATTGTCAAATTGTTCATGAAATAAGCTGTACACATCCTCATGGGCTTCAAAACAGCAGCTCCCGATTGAAGGACCTATAGCGGCAATAATTGAAGTCGCATCTGAATTATAATTCTGCTTCATGGTTCTTACCGCTTCACCGGAAATTTCTTTCAAGGTGCTTCTCCATCCCGAATGCACCAATGCGGCAACTTTTTTATCGAAATCATACAGGAATACGGGAACACAGTCTGCAAAGAAATTCACAAGCGCAATACCCCTGATATCGGTTACCAATCCATCATAGCCAAAAATGTCGCTTTTTACTGTAAATCCTTTGCCTTTATCGCTCTCACCTATTATTTTAATGCGATTATCGTGTATCTGGTTTGAGAATACAAGATTACCGGTATCTACACCAATTGAGCTGCAAATACGGTTAAAATTGGCTATTACATTTTCCCTTTCGTCATTTCTGTTGAATCCCAGATTTAGCGAGCTGCACTCTCCTGTACTAACTCCGCCTTTTCTTGTACTCATACAGTGAATCAGCCGGTCATTGAATTGATCAAAGCATTCAAACTGGATATATTTAAGCCCCCCGTCATTCACTATTCTTGTATTGTTTCCGATTTTTTCATATGTTTTCAATCTATTTAAGCCTCCAGGGTATTTTTCTATCTTACTGCAGGCTGAAAACTTTAGACAATCTTTTTATTTCTAAAGTTCTTCCTGTTTTATCATCTATGGTTAAATGAATAGCATTAAACTGTACTACCCCTTTTGCTACTTCGAATTTAACGGGCATATGTGTAAGAAATTTCTCAATTACAAGGTGTCTGTCTACTCCTATAATACCCTCGTAAGGACCCGTCATTCCCACATCGGAAATAAATGCCGTCCCACATGGAAATATTCTTTCATCAGCAGTCTGGACATGTGTATGCGTGCCTGCAACGCAGCTGACTCTTCCGTCCAAATGCCACGCCATGGCGCACTTTTCCGACGTCGCTTCGGCATGCATATCGACTATAATTACCTTTACAAAGCTTTTCAGGTATTCTACCTCCCTTTCTGCCGCTTTAAAAGGGCAATCTATTCCATCCATATATACCCTGCCCAGCAGATTAATTATACCCAGCTTTCCGTCAATTATGGTTGAACCCTTGCCTGGAAGTTCCTGTGGATAATTTGCAGGTCGAACAATCCTGCTTTCCATGTCGATAAAATTGGCCACTTCTTTTTTTGCCCATGTATGATTACCCAGTGTAATTGCGTCGACGCCGGCTTTATAAAGCTCCTGTGCAACTACATAGGTAATACCCGTTCCACCGGCGGAATTTTCTCCGTTGGAGATGCAATAATCAAAAGGCATCTCTTTCTTTAGCACAGCTATCATTTCTTTGGCTGTCTTTCTACCCGGATTACCAACTATATCACCGATAAACAGCACTTTCAAATCTGATTTCCTCCATATCTAAAAACAAGTATAACTCAATTAGTATAACATAAAAAGCGTGCCTTAAGCACGCTTTTTACTCTCTTAAGAACGAAAGACTTTTGGTCTATTGTTCATTCTACTTACTTTGCATATTCGATCGCTCTGGTCTCCCTGATGACATTCACCTTTATCTGCCCGGGGTATTCCAGTTCACTTTCTATCTTTTTCACTATTTCGCGGGCTTTCAATACCATTTCGTCATCCGAAACATCATCCGGTTTGACTATGATCCTGATTTCCCTGCCGGCTTGTATTGCAAAACATTTCTCTACTCCAGGGAATGAATTTGCAATTTCTTCAAGCTTTTCTATCCTTTTGATATAAGATTCAAGTGTTTCTCTCCTGGCTCCGGGTCTTGCCGCGGAAATCGAATCCGCCGCCTGAACCAGAACTGCTACCAATGATGTAGGTTCAACATCCCCATGGTGAGCAAGTATTGAATTGATTATATCATTGCCTTCCTTATATTTCTTTGCAAGGTCTGCTCCTATGGTCACATGGGATCCTTCCACTTCGTGATCCACGGCTTTTCCGATATCGTGCAGCAAGCCTGCCCTCTTTGCCAATACCACATCCGCTCCCAATTCTGCGGCCATTAAACCTGCCAGCCGTGAGACTTCAATGGAATGGTTCAGGACATTCTGTCCATAGCTGGTCCTGAATCTAAGCTTTCCGAGAAGTTTGACCACCTCAGGGTGCAGACCGTGGACACCTGTTTCAAATGTTGCATGGTCGCCTTCCTGGCGTATGGTGTTTTCTACTTCCTTCTTTGCTTTCTCAACCATTTCTTCAATTCTTGCCGGATGAATCCTTCCGTCAAGAATTAGTTTTTCCAGTGTTATTCTTGCTACTTCCCTTCTAATGGGG
>VEPD01000381.1 GCA_012027035.1 Ruminiclostridium sp.
CTCATAGACAATCCAGCCGGCCATTCCCGACAATCCTGCCCACAATAGTTTCCTTCCCTTTATATTAAACAGCAACCCGGCACAGAAGCTTCCTCCAAATGCTTGAAAAAATTCCATAAACATCATTTGCTACCTCCAGCCCAATCCCAGTGAAACAGCCACCCCGACGCCTGCTCCTACTGCAATGGCAGTAAATAGGGCTTCACCCAGCCTTGAGATGCTTGCTACCATATCACCGTAAAGAGCATCCTTTATGCTGTTTGTAATCGCTACTCCCGGAAGAAAAATCATAATCGATCCGATTATGATTTTAAACAAGTGTAATTCAGAAAAAAGAAATACTGACAAAACAGCCAGAGCACCTGCAATCAAGCCCGATATCAAAAACTCAAAGAACTGGAAAAGCCCTGTCTTCGAAAAAAGCTCCCTTGAATAAAATATTATCAAACCTATGAGGAATGATGCAAGTCCTTCATAAACGCTGCCTTTAAAAAGCAAAGTGAATACAAATGATGCAGCGCCTGCCGTAATCAATCTCAAAAGGAAGGGGTACTGCTCCTGTCGCTGGATTTTATTCAGCTCATCAATTGCTTCATTATACGAAATCAGATTCAAATGCAGCCGTCGCGAGAAGCTATTTACCATATCTATCCGGTGCAGATCCACAGTCCGCTGCCTTATGCGCTTTACTGCCGTTAACGGCTCCAGGCCCGTATTATCTTTTATCGATATAAATATGCCTGTGGGAAGTACAAAGCTTTCACACTCCGTATTATAGCTGCTGCATATCCATCTTATCGTATCTTCCACCCTGTATATCTCGGCGCCGCTCCGAAGAAGGATTTCTCCGGCTTTCAAGGCAATTTCCATCAATTCTCCGGTCTTCATGTTTTATGACACCTTTATAGTTTTAAATTTATAAATAGTCTTATGGGTATATACCTGTCCTGATTTCAATATTGGAGACGGAAAATGCTTATGCTTCATTGAATTGGGGAAATATTGGGTCTCAAGGCAAAACCCTTCCCTTTTCTTATATGCCGCGCCTTCCTTACATGGTCCCATTTCATCCAGAAAGTTACCGGTATAGAGTTGTATGCCGGGCTTCGTTGTATATACCTCCAGGATACGGCCTGTAGTCCTTTCATAAACCTCCGCGGCTTTTTGGGATATATCTCCGGCAGTATTCAATACCCAATTGTGGTCATAACCGTCTCCCTTAATAATCTGCTCATATGCGCTCGAGAGTCCGGCAGCAAGAGGCTTCAAAACTCTCAGATCCATGGGCGTACCTTCCACTTTTCTTATCTCACCGGTTGGAATATTTTTACTGCTAACAGCAGTAAAGCTATCTGCATCAATCATGACCTCGTGACCGGAAATATCTCCAGCTTCATGCCCGCAAAGATTGAAATAGGCATGGTTTGTGAGATTGACAACAGTATCGCTGTCTGAAACGGCAAAGTAGTCAATGATCAATTCATTATCTTTACTTAAGAAGTAAGTAACTTTTATATCCAGGTTTCCCGGATAGCCTTCCTCTCCGTCAACACTTCTGTAAGTGAGCTGCAGGCTTTCATCCCCCCCGCTTTGCACTGTTTCAGCAATCCATACGGCTTTGTCAAATCCCTTTAGCCCCCCATGCAAATGATCATCTCCGATATTTTTGTATAATTCATATATTTTACCGTTCAACTCAAATTGCGCATCTTCGATCCTGTTGGCATATCTACCGACAATGGCGCCAAAGTAAGGGTGACCTTTCAAATATCCGTCCAGATTGTCAAATCCCAGGGTAATATCATCAAAGTCCCCCTTTTTATCCGGAACCGACAGTTTTGTGATTATTCCGCCGTAATTGATAATCTCCGCCTGCAAACCATTGGCATTGGATAATGTAAATGCGATTACCGCAGCTCCTTCCTTCGTAAATCCGTATGATCTACATGTTATACTCATTTTCAGTCCCCCCATATTCATTATTTAACAGAACAATATCATTTGCTTTTCTTAATTTCCTTCAACCTCTTCATCACATTTGTTTTCACCGCGGCCGAAATAGTCATGCAGCTTTTTGTATTCGGCATAAAGCTTGTCATACACTTCAACATTGGCTGGAATGGTGACTGGGGCGGCCGTCCCCTACGGTTCCATAACAACGCCTTTTTTCAATATAATATTGGCATATAAAGCCTTTTCACCTGATGCTACTATGACATAAGCCTTTTTTGCCTTTTCGTAAAATGCAAATCTTTCAACTTCCTCAATTTTATTATTTAAAGGCTCATATTTTGTTACAATTTCCCTATAGACGTCCCAAATAGGCGTTTCAACCTCTTTCCCCGGAACTACCTGCATCAGGGATACAGGAGCCTCTACAAATGTATCAAGAGGAAACAGCTTCAATATGGCATCCAGCAATTCAGGCACATTGTGGCCATCGCACCTGACAAGCCTTTGAGCCATGCTTGCTGCAGGGAAATTCCCATCTCCTATAACAAGCTCATCTCCATGTCCCATCTCCATAAGAATCTTTAACAATTCCGGTGGTAAAACGCTTGGTATACCTTTCAACATAGACATCATCCTTCCCGCCAGGAAATACCTTCTATAATGATATTCAGTGTACTCTGGCAAAAGTATTTGATTTTTATACAATAATATTAGCCGGTAATGCAATACCTGTCAATTATAACCTATTACAAAAATAGACTGCTACTTCAACGATGGCAGGGCTTATACCGTCGAAAAGGAGAATATACAGCTTTATATCAGCTCCAGTGCGATCTCCATCATCTGGGTAAATGAATTCTGACGTTCTTCAGAGGTAGTAGTTTCATGTGTTATGAGTGAATCAGATACGGTCAGTATGCAAAGCGCATTCACGCCGGCCCGCGCCGCATTCATGTATAAGGCGGCAGCCTCCATCTCTACGGCCAGGACACCCATTTCCGCCCACTTTTCCCATGCGTCCCGCGCATCATCATAAAACACATCTGATGAAACTATATTGCCCACCTTAAAGGCGGCTCCCTTTCTTTCAGCGGCTGCAACAGCTTTCCGGAGCAGACTCCAGGAAGCTGTCGGCGCAAAAGTACCTGGAAGACGGTATTGGGATGAATAGTTGGAATTTGTGGACGCGGACATGCCGATAACTATATCCCGTACCTTCACATTCTCCTGGAGAGAACCGGCTGAACCTATACGAATGAGATTTTTCACTTCATAGAAATGTATAAGCTCATAAGAATATATACCGATGGAGGGCATCCCCATGCCGGTACCCATAACCGACACCTTCCGGCCTTTATATGTGCCCGTATAACCGAACATGTTCCTTACGGAATTGAACTGCGTTGTGTTTTCCAGATAGTTATCTGCAATGTATTTCGCACGGAGAGGGTCGCCGGGCAGAAGTACTGTTTCTGCGATAATCCCCTTGTCTTTTGCTTCAATATGGGGTGTAGGTATCATAAATCATTCCTCCAAAATCGATTGTATGATGGTAATTATAGCATAAATATAAATTTAAATTATCGTTGTGCAAAATGATAATACCACTTTTATAGCTTATCCAAAAATTCAATTTAAATTGCGGAGCCTGTCAATATCACCAAAAACTACATCACAGCGCCTATTAGGGTATGCAGGGCTGCCATGTACGCCACTATGCAAAAATATCCTTAAGGTCAATTATGAGTGAATCAAAAATCCCTACTTTTATTTTATCCTCCGCAGTATACATTTCAGGTCTTCCGAACCGGTTGTCAATATCCAGCTTGAATACTGCAACAGTCTGCTCGTCCGGCCTGACCACCCAGTATTCTCTTACTCCCTCACGTTCATATAAATTGAATTTCTTTACACTGTCTTTACTGGATGTGAACGGCGACAATATCTCCACTACAAGGTCCGGAGCCTTTTTACACCCTCTGTCGTCAAGCCTCTCCTTCCTGCATACCACCGCCAGATCAGGCTGGATTACGGTCTTGATATCCTTGTCCTCCACCTCGCCATCCTTTGGAAGGCGTACATCAAACGGAGCTGCATATACCTTGCAGGGTTTGCCTTTAAGATAGGCATAGAATTCCCCGGATAACGCCATTGAAATTTCCTGATGCCTTCTTGAAGGCGCAGGACTCATATCATAAGGTACGCCGTCAATAATCTCCCATCTCTCTTCTTCAGGCCATGTAAGGTAATCCGCATACGAATAGCTGTGATTTTTGGCGTCATACCTGGCTGCCCTTTCGGCAACTCCACCTGAAACGCCATCAATCCTTATTTCGGTTTCATAAACTGAATCACCGCCATCTTTGCCGTCAATATAATCCCTTGCCGCTTCCCTGACCAGCTCCGACCTGGAACGCGATTCCCGCTTTGCAGCCTCATCAATGGCTTCCAGCAAATCCTTCCTGAAAGATATATTAACTGTTACTGTTTTCATCAAACCGCCTCCTGACAATGTCTGTGTAAGCACCTTGCTTATATACAAACTTTGTATATATTATACATACAAAGTTTGTATGATGTCAAATAAATTTAATAGGATTCTTCAATCCATCTGCCAGAGAGACTGAACCTGTAGTGATGGAAATCTTTAAGTAAAATATTTCCTTGATTATTACCGCCATATTACAACTTTCTTAACAATCGGTTAATCGACAGGAGTTATAAATAACGCTGTAGAATTAATAAATTATGAAGAAAAAAATGTAGAATCCATGGGGGACGCAAATGAAGAAATTTTTAAAAGCAGTCATACCAGTTTTAATCCTGTTGTCTTTGCCATTAATGATTGTTTCAGCAGAAAATAACACTCCTGCACCTGTTTATGCAAATATGGATACAGGTACAACTGTTCCTGCAGGTTCGGGTGAAGATATGACGGTTAAACCCGTTAGTGACTTACGGGGAGTCTGGGTCGCTACAGTAACAAATATAGACTACCCGTCCAAGCCTGCTACGGATCCCGAAGTATTGAAAAGCGAAGCCCTTGCAATACTTGACAAGTCGGCCGGTATGGGCTTGAATGCAGTGTTTCTTCAAGTCCGCCCGACAGCCGACGCCTTATATAAATCCAAATACTTCCCCTGGTCCAAATATCTGACAGGCAGCCAGGACACTATGCCTGAAGGCGGATTCGACCCTCTTGGATTCTGGGTAGAGCAAGCTCATTTGCGCGGAATGGAATTACATGCATGGATAAACCCATACAGGATAACAAAAAGGCAATCCGGCGAACCGGCCGCAAGCCTGGCATCGTTGGCTCCTTCAAACCCGGCGGTATTGAATCCCGGCTGGGTGGTAAAGTATACCGACGGCAACCTGTACTTTGATCCTGGAATTCCTGAAATGAGAAAACTTGTTGTGGATGGAGTCCTGGAAATCATTGAAAACTATGATGTTGACGGAATCCATCTGGATGATTACTTTTATCCCGGCAAAAATTTCAACGATAGCGCCTCATTCAGCAAATACGGCATATGGGCCGGTAATATTGATAATTGGCGGAGGGCAAATGTCAATGCCCTTGTAAATGAATTATCCGGTGCGGTGAAATCCACCGGAAAGAATATAAGGTTCGGCATCAGCCCCTTCGGAATATGGGCAAATAAGAAAACCAACCCCCTGGGAAGCGATACCATGGGATTGCAAACCTACTACGATCATTATGCCGATACCCTGAAATGGGTCAAGGATGGCATTCTGGATTATATCGCACCTCAATTGTATTGGAATATCGGTTATAGCATCGCAGATTACAGTAAGCTGCTGACATGGTGGAAGGATGCCGTCAGCGGAACGAATGTAGAACTGTATATCGGGCAGGCGGCGTACCGTGCAGGCAATTCCAGTCCGTCAAGCCCCTGGTACGGGATAACGGAAATTCCGCGGCAGCTTCAACTGAATGCAGGGACGCCTGAAGTTAAAGGGAGTATTTTCTTCAGCTACAGGTCGCTTATCGATAATCCTTCCCTTGCATCAGCCATAAAAGCCGGCTATGAAAACAAGGACGGTAAATATGCGGGCGTACCGGTGAATATCTCACGGCCTTCCGAAAGCATACGGACAAAATTTTCACAATTCTACTTAAACGGCTCCTCCGACCCATCCAAGCCCCTCTACTTGAACGGCATACACTTTGAAAACCGGTCGCCTCAAGGGTATTTCGGCATACTGGTTCCCCTGGCGCAGGGTGCAAACAGTTTTACCTTCTCCCAGGAAGGGACATGGTCCAACCGGGTCATTTACCGTGAAGCCCCTTCAGCTTCACCTGGTAAAATGAAGGCAATTGAAATACCGGCCGCATCAGTCTTCCCCCAGACTCAGGAATACCGGACGCCTGGAGAAAAAATCACACTTTCATGCAAAGCTCCTTCCGGTTCCAAAGTGACTGTCAAGCTGGGCGGCAAAACCTATAAAATGGCGCAGTCCGTCACAGCAATCAGCAGCGCCGCCGGTTACCCGGCTACCTTCACCTACACCTACAAAATTCCTTCATATACAGGCACCCCCCGGAATATAGACCTGGGAGCGCCAATATATAAGATGAGTTATAAAGGCACTGTGAAAACCAGGAAGGCTCCGGCGAAAATAGGTGTGATTATGAAGGGTTCCCCCTATTATGCAAAAGTAACAAAACCGGTCATTGATACTTATAAAAAACCTTTGTCAGGTAACGGAGCAGCCTACGAGCTTTACAGCGGTATGACCGACTATGTTACGGGTATGACAGGATCGTATGTACGTCTGGCATCGGGGCCATGGGTCGGCAAAGGCAGTGTTTCAGTTTACACCTCCCGCTACCGGATTCGTCCGG
Organism: Ruminiclostridium sp.; assembly: GCA_012027035.1. Classification (GTDB taxonomy): domain Bacteria; phylum Bacillota; class Clostridia; order Acetivibrionales; family DTU013; genus MnB-11. Next base: position 6,824 of record VEPD01000381.1, read on the forward strand.
AAATAAAAAAGGCAGTTTATGAAGCAGGAGAAAAATGGGACAAAATAAAGCTGGACATTTCCTCGCCATCAACAGTATTTGCAGCTTATGATGAAGCTTCCATCAGACTGACGGTTTCTCCTGCATCAAAGGCGGCATTGCCGAAGCTGCCCGCCAATTCACTGATTTCAGCGGTCACTGTTTCAACAAAAGACAATATCGTCCAATATACAATGACATTGAAGAAGGATCAGCGCATAGAAGGCTACTTTGTTGAAAAAACCTCTACAGGTGCGGTCCTCAATATCAAGAGGCCGGTTTTTGCCAAAGAGGGCTCTCAGCCGCTATCAGGAATAACTATTATGATTGACGCAGGCCATGGGGGAGACGAATCCGGAGCCATAGGCCAGCAGCAAAGGCTTTGCATCGCAAGAGTATTGGCGGTAGAGCCGGAAGTAGTCCTTATGGACGAGCCCACATCAGCGCTCGATCCGATATCTACCCTGAAGATTGAGGATTTGATAGACGAATTGAAGAAAAAATATACAATAGTAATTGTAACACATAACATGCAGCAGGCAGGGCGGATTTCCGACAGGACGGCGTTTTTCCTCCATGGTGAAGTTGTAGAGTATGATTTTACGGAAAATATATTCAGCAGGCCTTCCGACAAGCGCACAGAAGACTACATAAC
>VEPD01000491.1 GCA_012027035.1 Ruminiclostridium sp.
ATAATCATTGTACAGCATGCCTGGCTCTACGACCCCGGAGAAGTGAAGCTATCCTCGCCCTATATGTAAAGATTATATCCCATAATAACAGGAAATGCGGATAATTTCGCAAATAAAAAAGACTACCCGCAGATAATCCTTTATATTACTCTCCATATTGCTTATCCTATCCACTTTTCACACAGCCATGCCGTTCCTTCTTATAATCCTTCCCCAGCCCTACTCATACCGCAGCGACTCAATAGGGTCAAGATCGGCTGCCCTCTTGGCGGGGTAAACGCCAAAAATCAGGCCCAGCGCCACCGAGCCGAAAAACGACAGCAAAATAACCTTTAAATCAACAATTGGCGGCAATTTTATCAAAGCGGAAATAATGCTTCCCGCAACAATCCCCAAAATAATTCCCACCATTCCGCTCAAGCCTGTCATTATGATGGATTCAGTAATAAACTGCAGTACAATATCCTTTCTCTGGGCTCCCAGCGCTTTTCTTATGCCGATTTCCCTGATTCTCTCTGTTACCGATACAAGAAGAATATTTACAATACCGATGCCGCCGACAATCAGTGTAATTACAGCGATGACCAGTAAAACGGAAGATATAACTCCGAGGACGTCTGATATGGCCTTCTGGATATCTGCAGAATTCTGCGCCATATAAATGTCGGTTTTGCCTTTTTTCATTTCAAGCGCTTCGACTATTCTGTTCCCTACTTCTCTAAGCTTTTTCTTATCGACAACCGACACAGATATTGCTTCCAGTTTGTCTCCGTTGGGATAGATGGATTGGACCGCAGTAACAGGCATGTATACTATGACGGGAGCGTGTTCATTATTAAGCATGCTCTGAAACAAATCGTCTCCGCTCTTTTTTATACCTATGATCTTTAAATTTGTTGAAGCGCCCGAAGGCGTTTTTAATACTATTGTCTCACCGATGACATCCTTTTGATCCCTAACGTTTTTGAAATATTTTTGAACAAAAAATTCATCCACTATGATCACCCTGGAAACAGCGGATACGTCAAACTCGTTTATAAACCTGCCTTCAGCCATCTCTATAAGATCAAAGCTTTTATACTGTGAAGAAACGCCAAGCACGACGGCGTCCCTTGTTTTGCTGTCAATTCTTACCGAGCCCATTTTCTGAATTACCGTAGCAATATTTTTGATCTCCGGCGCCGCTTTTTTAACAGTATCCATATCTTCCAGCCTCAACCAGTCCCGTTGATCTATATTACGCGCTTTATAGGTTATAGAAATGGTATTGGCGCCTATTTTTTCAAACTGGCTGTTCATATAGCTTTCAGCGGCGCTGCCTATAGCCATGATGGTAATTACCGAAAACACACCCATAACGATACCGAGCATGGTAAGAATGGACCTGAGTTTATTAGCTCTCAAGCTGTCGAACGCCTGCTTGAAGCTTTCGGAAAAGTTCATATCGTCACCCTCAATCAACAGTATCTTCCAGTATCCTGACCTTTGCTCCGTCCCTGTACATGGGCTGCGGCTCAATAATTACAACATCGCCTTCCTTCAGACCTTCCGTCACTTCAACAGTCATATCCGAATTGATGCCAAGCTTTACCATGGTTTCCTTCATTGTTTTGCTTTTCATATCAACCACAAATACAAGCTTGTTGCCATCCTTATCCTCGGTGATCATTTCCAGCGGAGCTACGATCACACCTTTTTTATCTACGGTATAAACATCACAGGTAACGTTCAACCCCGGCTTCAATGCCCCTTCCGGGTTATCTATCGCTATTGTTACTTCAATTACAGTTTCATCGCCGCTGGTAGTCCTGCTGACTGTGGCAACCGGAGAAATAGCTGTAACCCTGCCGCTGATGTTTTTCTCCTTGTCGATAGCGTCGCCGGTTATCCTGACATTCTGTCCGACAGATACATTCTTGATATCATATTCCTTTATTTTAGCTTTCACCTGCAGCTTGTCAGGGTTGATAACCTTATATGCAGGCTGCATATTGCTTGTAAAACCGCCTGTATCGACATTCAGCGCAGCAACGACGCCATCCATCGGACTTAACTGAGATTCAGCGGTCCTGGCTATCCTGTCTTCAAGGTCATTAATTGTAATATCCATTACTTTCATATTCTCTTCTGCCGTGCTTTTATTCAGGCTTCTGCTTTCCACAGCTACTTTGTATGCTGCGCGGGCATCATTCAGAGCGGACTCTGCCTGGATACAGGCATTTTCAGATATATCAAGCTCTTTTTTGGAAATAGAGTTTGAATCATACAGTTCTTTATTGTCGGCATAAGCTCTCTTGCTGTCGTTATAGGTTCTTAAAGCGTTATTGACCGCTGATTGCGCTCTATTGACCTCCGCATCCGCTACTTTTGAATTCAGAGACAATGCCTGGATACCTTTGTTGGTTTTCAGCTTTTCCAGCTCGGAAACCAGAGACCCTGTATCAAGCTCAAGTATCTTTTGTCCTTTTGCTACTTTATCGCCCTCGGCCACAAGAACTCTGGAAACCTTAAAAGGAGCGTCGAAGAATACCTCGCTTTTTTCAACCTCTTCAATGACTCCGTTAGCGGAAATGTATGCGGAGATCTCACCTTTTTGTATTTCCGCTACTTTTACCGGATACCCGCCACCCCCGCCGAAAACCGATGCAGCGCCGGTACTTTTTAGTATATTTACAGCAATAAGTGAAATAGCCGCTATTGCTATAATTCCGCCTATCATTACTTTTTTATTCATACCAATCCTCCTATGTGTCTGCTGCGATTTTTTACAGGTAGGCTCCCACCGCTGCCTCACCGGTGCCTGCAATCAATAAGCCTATAAAAAACAAACCGGCTGCAATTCCATAAACCGTGCGTTTTTTGAATCCAGATACTACTGTCAGACCAATTGCCATTACCCCATAATACCATATTGAAAAAACATCCAGTCCCTTAAGCATTCCAAAAACAAAGCTGCCTTTCATTTCTTCGCCGAAAAGTGCGGCAATGCTTGTCAAAGGCATTCCCATATGCAGGCTGCCGGAGAAATACGAAACAACCAGGGTTATCAGCAGATACAGAGCAGTAATTACATATGCATAACCTGTAACTGAAAGGTATTGCTTGAATCTGCCCTTTCCGCCTGCTATTTTAAAAACAGCAAAAAATATGACTGTAATAAATAACCATCCGAACAAAGATCCGAGAGGCGTCGTGATGATACTTTGAATCACTGACTGCGACATGCTTTGCTCTACCATTTCAGGCGTCAGTTCTATCCCTGTCAGCGACTTTGCTAATTCAGCGCCGGCTAATGCCGATTTACGCAAAAAGTCCTGGTACAACGGCAATCTGATCATATAAAGCGCCAATTGGGCAAATGCAATTAAAAATAACGGGAACAATATTCTGGGCTTTTCATTCAAGTTTTCCATAACTTTACCGGGAGATGTAATCACAGCTGTAACTCTTTCCAGAAAGCCCATTTTATTAACAGCTGCTTCTTCATTGATGATACTTGTCTGAAAATCCGACATACATACCGCTCCTTTCGCTTCTTTTGATATAAAATAGTTTTCAAATTCACTCTTATATCATTTACTCAACTTTCCCACTCCATGAGATTCCCACGTCGCTACCGCTCCTCGGAATGACAAAATAATTCTTGATGTCATTGCGAGCGAAGCGCGGCAATTTCGCATTTTTCTCAATTACCAGCCTGGATAAGTTGAGTCATTAACTTCAAACAGCTTCCTGTGCTTTTCTTGCGTTGATCAAATCCCGTGCGTCCACCTGGTTTTCAACGCAATAATCCTGGGTCAGCCTGCCATCCCTGAACTTGACAATCCGCCTGGTATGGCTGGCAATATCCGGCTCGTGTGTTACAAGGACAATGGTAACGCCTTCCCTGTTCAGTCCCTGGAATACCGCCATAATATCTTCACCCGAAGCGCTGTCAAGGTTTCCGGTGGGCTCATCGGCAAGAATAATGGCCGGATTGTTTACCAATGCTCTTGCTATGGCTACTCTCTGCTTCTGTCCGCCGGAAAGCTCATTGGGTTTATGATCTTTCCTGTCTGTCAGACCTACTCTTTCAAGTACTTCCAATGCCTTTCCCCTTCTGTCTTTTCTGGATACGCCGGCATATATCATGGGAAGCTCAACATTTTGCAAGGCTGTTATTCTTGGCAGAAGGTTAAAGGATTGAAAAACAAAACCTATTTTCAGATTGCGGATTTTTGCAAGCTCCACATCATCCAGTCTGGAAATGTCCACCCCGTCCAGTTGGTAGAATCCCGAAGTGCTTCTGTCAAGACATCCGACCAGATTCATAAGCGTGGATTTCCCTGAGCCGGAGGGTCCCATTACAGAGACAAATTCACCTTTTTCTATTGATAGATCTATATTTTTTAAGGCTTCAACCTCAATTTTTCCTGTACGGTATATCTTGCCAATGCTTTCCATCCTTATAATCATGTCAATATCCTTTCCTATACTTCTGAACATATTGCATAATATTTGGGCCTACTATTTATATGTTATATTTTTATATAATATTGTGGCAGAACATATGGCAACTTATCTATGAAAATTATACGGAATCTTTTCAACGATGTCTTATTGATTTTAAAATAAATACCAGGATATTATTAATAACATCCAGAAGGTCTTTAGCACCGTTCAGGATTCATTGATGTAAAAAAAATCCCTCGCAGTCCCGATATCCCGGCGGACCTGATCCGCCAGTTCTTCAGCGGACTTGAATTTTTTTTCCGCACGGATTTTTGACAGGAAAAACACTTCGATATTCTTGTTGTATATGTCCTTGTCAAAATTCAAAATATGAGTCTCAACACTTATTTTGGCTACATCACTAAAGGTAGGATTGAGGCCTACGTTGGTCACGCTCGGATAAAACTGCCCGTCAAGGAGAGTGCGGGTTATATATACCCCGTTATGAGGCAATATCAGATAATCCTCCGGATGTAGGTTGGCAGTGGGAAAGCCCAGCTTGCTGCCCTGTTTTCTCCCGTTGGCAACCTCTCCTGTTATGGAATAGTGTCTTCCGAGCAGTCTGAATACCCTTTGCATGTCACCCCTGGCAACACTTTCACGTATCTTTGTACTGCTGACGATCTCGTTATCTATTTTTATGGGAGGGATGACAATTACCCGAAAATTCAAGGCTTGGCCCATTTCCCTCAGCAGATTGACGTCTCCCTGCCCATTATATCCGAATCTGTAGTCAAAGCCTGCAACTGCAAGCTTTGCGCCAAGCCTTTTCAATAAAATATCCTTTACAAAGCTCTCGGGCTTCGTCCTGGAATAGTTCTCATCGAACTCATCAAAATATAAATATGTTAATGAAGTATCCTGCAGCAGCTGTATTTTTTTATTTACCGTGGTCAACAGCGGTGTAAAAAGCTTTCTCCTGAGGATGTTCTCAGGGTGCTTCGTAAAGGTGTATATCATGGAATCAAGGCCATTCAGCCTGGATTCATTTATTAATGTATTCACCAAAGCCATATGGCCTACATGCAGGCCGTCGAAATTGCCAAGGCCTACGCCTGTCGGCTTTTTTATCTTTATGTTGTTGTTTATTCCATATAAAACTTCCATAGTATATGTATTTGCCCCCATTAATAAACCAGGCTGACCGGTATATTAAACTTTTGGGAATATTTCAATTCCCGCTATTCGTGGAAAAACTTCCTTGATTTGAGAACAAGCCTGTTGTCAAGCTTGATTATCTCACCCAATGCAAAGAATATGCCATCGCTATTATACACCTTCGTCAGGCCTGCATCAAGGTGATTGGAAGTTGCCACATCTACAGTCATTCCGTTTTGCAGCTTTTTCCCCTGTATTTCATCCAGCTTTATTGCAGCATACCCGTCAAACACTTTTTCAGTACTCATAAGAAGTGATTCCACAATTCCCCCGTCAACCGCATGTTTTAATTCTTCAAGGGTCACAGCAGTTGAAAGATCGAACGCTCCTGCCTTTTTTCTGAGCAGAAAGGACATATGTCCGCCGCAACCGAGCTTTTCACCTATGTCCGCGCATAATGTTCTGATATATGTACCCTTGGAGCAGTGGACATCAAATAGAACCCTTATTCCGCCGTCTCTTTTTATATCAATTATTTCAGCGGAATAAATCTCTACAGTCCGGGGAGTCCTGTCGGCGGTAAGCCCCTCTCTGGCCATTTCGTAAAGCTTCCTGCCGTTTATCTTCACTGCGGAATACATGGGAGGCAGTTGCCCGCTCTTCCCGGTGAAAGTCTTAATTGCAGATTCTATTTCTTTATCAGTGCATGTTGTTTCTCTTGTTTCCAGGACTTCACCGCAAGCATCCTGGGTATCGGTTGTTATGCCTAGAGTAAGCTCGGCCCGGTAAAGCTTGTCCTTTTCCATCATGAACTCAATTGCTTTTGTTGCGCTGCCCAGACAAACGGGAAGTACTCCAACCGCCTTCGGATCAAGCGTACCCGTATGACCTGCCTTCTTAGTCTTCAAAAGTCCCCTGGCCCATGCAACTATATCAAATGAAGTCATTCCGGAAGGCTTCAGGATATTCAGTATTCCGTTCATAACACTTCCCTGATATCATCCAGCAATTTCTTTTTGGCGGCGTCCAAGCCGGCTTTAGTTATATAGCCTGCGGCTTTTTTGTGCCCGCCGCCGCCGTACGAGCTTGCAATAGCCGATACATCCACCTTTGACGAGGATCTCAGGTTCACCTTTATCTCGCCGTTTTCCCATTGCCTTAACATGGCTGCGACTTCCACTCCCCTGATATTTCTGCCGATATTGACAATACCGTCGCACTCTTCTTCCTTTGCTCCGGTTGACCTGAGCATATCGTCCGTAAGGGAGATGAGCGCGACCTTACCGTTTTCCAGTAATTCAAGAGCCTGTATCGCAGAGCCCAGAAGCCTGACTTTTTCATATGATGTCGAGTCAAATACAAGCTGGGATATCCCGGCAACATTAATACCATTTTCAATAAGCTCGGCTGCTGTCCGGTGAGTCAGCGGAGTCGTATTGCTGTACCTGAAGCCCCCTGTATCCGTTATGATTGCTACATACAGGCATGTGGAAATATCCTGGTCCGGGTTTACCCCCATCATTTTGACAAGGGAAAATATGATCTCCCCCACTGCTGAGGAATCAGTGCTGACGTAGTTATGAAAAGCGAATCCCGAATTGGTATTGTGATGGTCGATATTTATGGTTACGTTTGCGCATCGGAATATCTCAAGCCTCTTTCCAAGCCTGTCGGTATCTCCTGTATCCAGAGCTACAACAGTATCGTAGCTTGTTTCCTTGAGTGCATACACTTCTGACATATGTCTGCCGGGAAGAAAATTGTAAACCTGGGGTATATCTTCCTCCAATATCACTTTGACACTCTTTCCCAGCTGTGCCAATGCAAGCGCAAGAGCCAGACTTGAGCCTAAAGCGTCTCCATCGGCAGATATGTGAGGAAGAATGGCAATTTTCCTCGAATTATTCAAAGCTGAAACTATCTTATCCAAAACCATTATACGTACCCTCCGGGAAATCTCGTTTAGTACTACAGCGTAAACTTCATTATTAAATCGGCATTTATGCACCTCACAGAATATTGCGAATGCTTCAACGCACTATTTCTGTGAGGATAAATTGGTTGTTTACGCTGTAGTATCAGTTCTTCTTTTCCTTCATGGTATCATTAATAAGCTTTGTTATATAAGCCCCGTGCTCAATGGAATTGTCAAGGTCAAACTGCATTTCCGGAGTATATCGGAGCTGCATCCTGTGGCTTATTTCACGCCTTATATATCCCGCTGCGCTTTTTAAGGCGCTCAAAGCATTCTTTTTTTCTTCTTCGCTGCCAAAAACACTTATATACACTTTGGCATATCTAAGATCTTTGGTTACATTTGCCGACATTACACTGACCATTTGCGGAAGCCTGGGGTCTTTGAGTTCATTTTGTATTATATTGCTGACTTCCTTCTTCATTTCTTCTGAAATCCTGTATGTCCTATCCATTTACACCGCTCCTTTATAAAAAGGGTGTCAGGTATCTGACGCCCTTTTTAACCGATACTATCTAGCGACTTCTTCCATAGCATAGGTCTCTATTATGTCACCTTCTTTGATATCATTGAACTTCTCAATCGACAAACCGCACTCGAAGCCTTGTGTCACTTCCCTGGCGTCATCCTTGAATCTCTTCAGGGATGCAAGTTTGCCTTCATGCACTACAATACCTTCCCTGATAACCCTTATGTCGGAATTCCTGATTATTTTTCCATCAGTCACATAACACCCTGCAATTGTTCCCACACCGGATACTTTAAATATCTGCCTGATTTCAGTATGCCCCAATACCACTTCCTTAAACGTAGGTTCAAGCATACCTTTCATTGCAGCCTGTACATCTTCAATGGCATTGTAAATCACGCTGTAAAGGCGTAAATCAACATTTGCGTTTTCTGCGGCTTCCGTCACATTCGATCCCGGTCTTACATTAAATCCGATAATTATTGCATTTGAGACACTTGCAAGTATCACATCGGATTCTGTAATAGCGCCCACGCCTCCATGTATAATATTGACCCTTACTTCATCGTTGCTGAGCTTTTCGAATGACTGTTTTACAGCTTCAACCGAACCTTGCACATCAGCTTTTACAATTATATTCAGGTCTTTGACCTTGCCTTCTTTTATCTGCGTATAGAGGTCTTCCAGCGATACCTTTGCAGAAGCTTTCAGCGTCTGTTCCCTGAGTTTGAACTTTCTCTTTTCTGCAAGCTGCCTTGCCACTTTTTCATCCGTAATGGCATAGAACAGTTCACCTGCTTCAGGTACGTCAGGCATCCCCAGTATCTCGACAGGCGTCGATGGACCGGCTTCCCTGACGCTTACTCCCTTGTCGTCGTTCATCGCTCTGATCCTGCCAACCGTAGTGCCGGTTACAATAGAATCTCCAATATTCAGAGTGCCTCTCTGAACCAGTACCGTAGCTATAGGGCCTCTGTTTTTGTCAAGCTTTGCTTCGATAACAGTTCCTTTGGCCTGTTTATCGGGATCCGCCTTTAATTCCAGTATATCTGCCGTAAGCAGCACCATCTCCAGAAGGCGGTCGATATTTTCCCTCTTTTTGGCTGAAACGTTGACGCATATAACGTCTCCGCCCCACTCTTCCGAAACCAGTCCTTGCTGCGCCAATTCCTGCTTTACCCTGTCAGGGTTTGCCCCGGGCTTATCAATCTTGTTTATTGCGACAATGATGGAAACCCTGGCTGCTTTCGCATGATTGATGGCTTCAATTGTCTGGGGCATTACGCCGTCATCCGCAGCAACGACGAGAATGGCTATATCGGTTACCTGAGCTCCTCTGGCCCTCATTGCGGTAAAGGCTTCATGTCCCGGAGTATCCAGGAAGGTTATATTCCTATCGTTGATTTTTACAGTATATGCGCCTATATGCTGAGTAATCCCGCCAGCTTCCGTATCTATGACATTTGTCGACCGGATAGCATCCAGAAGCGATGTCTTGCCATGGTCGACGTGGCCCATTACAACCACCACGGGAGGTCTTGGTTGTAATTTGGACTCATCAACCTGCTCATCATCAAACAGAATATCTTCCTCATTGACAACTACAGCTCTTTCCGTCTTTACTCCAAATTCTTCTGCAACTATTGTGGCTGTATCAAAATCAACTTCCTGATTCAATGTAGCCATCATCCCATAAACCATAAGCTTCTTGATAACTTCGGTCGACGTCTTTTTAAGTGTTTCCGACAATTCCTTCACCGTTATGCTATCAGGAATCGTGATGGAAGTAAGCACAGCTCTTGCAGGGATATGCTTGGGCTGTATCAGTTTGCCGTCTTTATCTTTTCTGGGTCTTGCCGATTTTTTCTTCTTTGCTTCTTCATCACTGTAAAACTCATCAAGGATGAAATCTTCGGAAAGCACTTCCGATACTCCCTTTTTTTCGTTGAGAACAACAGTCTGCGGCTTGAATCTCTTGTTCCTGGCGGCAGCCGCCTGACTCTTCGGCAGTTCTCTTTTTTGTTCTCTTTTTACGTCCTTATCTATATCTTTATTTACAAACTCTCGGCGTACTTCACTCCTCTGAGCAGTCATTTCTTCCTTTTGAGCAAGTGAAAGCTCGGGTTTCGGTATATCAAGCGGCCGTTGACCCGGCCTGAAGCCACCGCTCTGAGGCCTTCTGTCTCCAGGTCTTGACGGCGGCCTGCTGCCTCCGGCTTCATTCCTCTGGTATTGAGGTCTGTCACTCTGGTACGGTTTTCTGTCGCCATATTGAGGACGGTCACCCTGCTGATATTGAGGCCTGTCTCCCTGGTATGGCCTGCGTTCGCCTTGCTGATATTGAGGCCTGTCTCCCTGGTATGGCCTGCGCTCTCCTTGCTGGTATTGCGGCCGGTCACCCTGCTGGTATTGCGGCCGATCTCCCTGCTGCGGTCTCCTATCTCCATACTGGGGTCTGTTTCCCTGAAACTGCGGGCGGTCTCCCTGCTGCTGCGGACGGTCACCCTGGTATGGTCTGCGTTCTCCCTGCTGATATTGCGGACGATCACCCTGATTCGGTCTTCGTTCGCCTTGCTGACCTTGCTGATATTGAGGACGATCTCCATATTGAGGTCTTCTATCTCCGGACTGCTGTCCGTCATTAGGCTTCTGTCCTGCCGCAGCGCCTGTGGCTGTTTGACGCGGATGCTGCCTTGGCTTGCTTTGTTCGGACCTGCCTTCAGGTTTTTCTTTTATGTTTTCAATAGCCTTGTCGGTCTCTACAGGTTTTTCAACTGTCTCTTCCGTTTTGGCGGCTTTAGAAGCTTTATCCACGGTATCAGCTTCGAAAACTGTCTTTATTTCATTTATTTGCTCTTCATTTTTTATAATTGGAGCTTCTTTTTTCATAATTGGAGCTTCTTTTGCATTCTGAGTCTGATCATGTATGATTTCATTTACCGTTTCAGTTCCGGTTTCTGCTTTAACAGCTTCAACACGATGATCTTTCTGCTCCTTCGCAGTATTGCCGGAAGCGGCTTTAACGGCGTCCTTTTGAGCGTCCTTTCGCTGCATGGGTCTGTTTAGCGGCTTGGTCTCCTTTGAATAATCAGGTCTGTTGTCTCTTACAAATCCTGCACGCAATCCGGAATTTGAGTCAGAAAATCTTACAAAATCCCGCTTGCTGTCAAGCCTGTTATCGCTTCTATTGTCATTTCTATTATTGTCATACCTGTTATTGGACCTGCCTCCGCCCCTTACATCGCCTCGCTGATAATTTTGCTCTGAAGGCTGTGAAGATTCTCTTGATTCATTCTTTGAATTTATGATTATCTCAGTAGTCCTTATTATACGAGGAGCACTTTTTACATCTTTTTTTGCTTCAGGCTTTGATGGCGGAAGAACTGCAGGTGCAGGAGCAACCTTCTTCTCTTCATGGTTCTCAACAACTTTTTTATCCTCATGCTTGATTACGCCTATATGCTTATAAAGCGCATCCAACTCATGGTCTTCCAAAAGGCTCATATGATTTTTAACTACCACATTGATTTCCGCCAACTTTTCCATCAGCCTTTTGCTTGTCGTATTCAATTCCTTAGCAAGTTCATATACTCTTACTTTTTCCAAACCTTAAACACCCCCATGTTCTATGCCAATGCTATCGATCAATTACCTTAAACGCCCGGCAAACCCCCTGACGATTACTGCAACGAAGGAGCGTATATCCTTGCCGACATACCTTCCGAGCAGTTG
>VEPD01000089.1 GCA_012027035.1 Ruminiclostridium sp.
TATTTCAAGCTTCTTTTGTTAAAAAACCTTTTAAATGCATTTATAATTTTATCCATTTCAATCACCCCTGACTCCAGCGTCTTTTTTCTATAATTCTAATGGTTAGAAATAAAAATACTGCTACAAAGCTCAGATAATAGATTACAGGGCTAAGTCCGAGGGTACCCCTGCTGAAATCATCATATCTGTTAAGCAAAGAGAACCAGCCCAGAATTTTACCAATTATGCCGCCAATGTAAGGGCTGACCTGCCCTGAAAGCAACATCAGAAAAAGACTGACTATACCTATAACTGCAGCTATCACCTGGCTTTCAGTAAGCGCTGAGGCAAATACTCCGACAGATATGAATGCAGCGCCCAAAAGCAGGAAACCGATATACCCGCCGACCATGGAAGGTGTGATTTGTCCGCCGAAAGCAAGCAATACTATGGGGTAAACGAAGGTTATACCCGTCAGCACCAAATAAACAAAGAAAGTGGCAAGAAATTTACCTATAACAACTGACGTCAGGCTCACAGGTGAAGTTATCAGCAACACCTCGGTACCGTTTTTCCTGTCTTCCGCTATTATTTTCATAGTCAGAATCGGGATAATAAATACCAGAAAGTAGATTGCACTACCAAGCAGACCGTTAAAATTACCGTCCATTCTCATCAAATTTCCGAAAGTGAAAAATACCGAGGTCAATACAATGAACAAGCCTATCAATACATAAGCTATAGGAGAATAAAAATAGGATTTAACTTCCTTCCAGAATATCGCAGCCATAATTACACAACCTCCTTTTCCTGGGTGACAATTTGCAGGAATATGTCTTCAAGGGTCATATCAAGGGACCTTAGCTCGAGAATAGGATATCCGACCTTTGCAAGAGCAAAGAATAACGGCTTTCTGATATCTATCTCCTTGTCGGATTCAACTATATAGCTGAGGACGTCTTTTTCCTTATCAACTCCAGGTTCTACATACTTGACGCCATAAATCTCCTTTATGGTGTTGAGAACTGAATTCTTGGGTCCAGCCACAGAGATAAGCAGCCTTGAGGCGGTTCCAAAGCCTTTGGAAAGGTTCTCCGGTGTGTCTATAGCAGCTATTTCACCTTTGTTTATTATTACAACGCGTTCACAGACAGCGCTTACTTCAGGCAATATATGCGAACTCAGTATGATTGTGTGCTCCTTGCCCAAAGCCTTTATAAGTTTTCTTATTTCAATAATCTGCTTTGGATCCAGTCCTACCGTAGGCTCGTCCAAAACCAGGACTTCGGGGCTTCCCACCAACGCCTGCGCAAGACCCACCCTTTGCTTGTAACCCTTGGAAAGGTTCTTGATAAGCCTGTTCCTGTGATCTCCGATCTTTACAAGCTCCATGATGTCGCTTATCTGATTTTTCCTTTGCTTTTTATCCACCATTTTTAAATCGGATACGAAATTAAGATAGTCCTTTACAGTCATGTCCATATATACCGGAGGTTGTTCAGGCAGATAACCCACACGCTTTTTTACTTCCTTGGGATTCTCCATGATATCGTAGCCGCAAACCTTTACCGAGCCCTCGCTTGATGGCAGGTAACCCGTTATGATATTCATTGTAGTCGTTTTGCCGGCGCCATTCGGTCCAAGGAAACCCAGAATCTCGCCTTTTTCCACTGTAAAATTAAGATTGTTGACAGCTTTTATTTGACCATACCTCTTAGTCAAATTCTGAATCTCTATCATCGCTTTCCCCCCTGCTAACATGTTAGGGACACAGTCCCTTCTACTGAACGCATTTACGCATTTTAATTATGCTAAATACATTTTAATAAATTGTGAACAAACTGTAACATATTCTATAGCGAAACAAACATCAAAAAATGAATAATAGAATGCTTCACTGTATACTGATATACTATTGCAAAAAAGCCTGTCCAAAATTATTCAGGCTTTTTTCAGCAAACTCATTATATAGTTTTTCAATTTTCTTTTCAAGGAAAATTTATTTCCATATGAGTTCTCAACAGGAAGCTCCATGTTGCGCGTATAAAGATTTGTTTAATTTCTACTTCTACCTTTTCTTTTCCGGTGCGATAGACCAATACATCGTCCTTTGCTCTTACCAACTCCCGGGTAGCTTCCTTGTCATCATCAAATGCCTTAACAACAGCAATATCATCAATATAACGTATATTTCCTTCAAAATGGGACTGCAAAATATGAAACTTTACAAATTTATCAGGATAAATCTTTCTAACTTCTTCCCATTTCATGTGAAACACCTCCTTGTGTCATGTACCTATTATACCATGGAAATAATAAAAACTAAATTTTTTTGATTTTGCAGTAGCATATAAAACAATTATTTTTTTTCAATAAACAATGACCCTTGAGTACGCCTGAA
>VEPD01000275.1 GCA_012027035.1 Ruminiclostridium sp.
GATATAAGGTTTGCAGCACTTTGCACAAGGCTTTTTACAATAAAGGACTGCAGCGGCTTTGAACTGGAACCTATAACGGTTACAGGCTTGTTTTCCCCAAAGCTACGCTGTCTGTAAAGCCCGGCGGAATTATTATCACAGAGGCGATACTGCCATCCGAAAGCATTAGCCAGGCTTCAGCTTCTCCGGTATGAACCACTTCAATGAATATCTGCATTTCATCAAGCTGTTTTGTAAGCATTCGTGTTTGCGGAGTATCCTCATGATCCACAAGCGCTATGGAGAAAGGTTCTACGAAATCGCTCCCGTTCAGGTAAGGCGTCAGCGCATATGTAAAAAAGCCAATAAAGACAAATGGAGCGGCAAGAAGCAAGATGCAAGCCTTCCAGTCCTTAAGAAAAAGCTTTATGTCATTTTTAAACAGCGTAAGAAAAACCGTCAATTTCCGACCCCCATATAAAAAAGCGCTTTTTTTACTCCCCCAGCACAGCATCTACAATAGGCTTGTTTGTCATGTAAAACGTACCGAAGGATCCCAATATCTCCTCCCAGACTCGGTTCAATTCTTCATAGGTTGCCGAATTCAGGTCTACAACGCTTGCATTTGAAACATCGGGGAGCTTAAACGGTTCCAGTCCCAACCTGTCTTCCTTTGCCACATTCAGTATTGCTGAAAAACCCGTAACCCCAAAATCGGGCAGGTCGGCGTTTATAATAACAGCTGTGGCTTGATTCCTGGTTTTGAGCTTGTTGTTTTTCCATTTGGTGGTCTTGATCTCACCGGTTAATTTTTCCGGTTGACCCTCATTGCTGCCCTGCATCCCGATATTGTACTTAACGGTGCTGTTTTCCTTTGAAGTGAGCTCATCGGTGGAAGCATCCAGGTCAAATGACGCCATAGCTGCGGAATGTATGCCGCTGCCGGTATCAATACCCCAGGAAACATCAATATGTCCCTTATTGTTTTTATCTTTTACCGAAGGTAGAATTGACGGGTTAAACTTGAAATACTGCCTGCTTTTCATCTCACTGCCCGATTTGGTGCTTATTTCCACTTCCAGGTATCGGTTTCTGTAATCATTATACTTCAAGCTGTTGGCGCCTGTATGAATACTGACCTCATAATCTTTACCGTCCGCAGTGTTTTTTACTGCGAGAACTGCTGCCCTGTCCAGTATGTTTCCGAATTTATCGATTATAAGATCCATTTTTAATCCGTTTATAAAATCACAACTTTTGAATAGTTCTCCCAGCTCTTTTTTAAAGCCTTCCATATCCTTTTTTACATTAATGGCTTTCAACAATGCCTTTTCAGGCTCATTCAAGGCTAATGACCCTGTCTGGTCAAGGAAATCAAACAGCCTGAATATGCCTGCTTCATCAGCGATCCCAGATACGGCTGCAAAATTGCCATAAGTCAGCGCTGCAAATGCATCATCGCTTCCCGCCTTTGCTGTAAGCCCGTTCAGAAGATTTGTGAGAGCTGTTTTGTCCAGATTGACACTGACTTCCCGCCCCTGTGCCTTTTGTCCGGAAATATTCATTTCCACTGATTTGCCGAACTTTACCTCTTCCTCTTTTATGCTTTTTGAAATAAAACCGCCATACTCTTCAGTAAGTCTGTCAAATTCGTCAATATCCAGTTTTATTGCACCTGCGGCGTCAATGAGACTGGGTACCCGCAAGGGCTTTACCGGTATGTTGAACCTGTCATAAACCTCATTCAGCCTGGAAGTATCCAATTTAAAATATCTGTCAGGCGTAAACACAGGAACTGTAAAATAAAGCTGCCGGCCTTCAGAAAATATTTCCGCATCAATAAAGGGCGTTTTCTCAAGGAGAAGTGAAAGCTCAGTCAAATTGGACTTCCCGGCAACATTGTTATTAGAATCAATCACCAGTTTGCATTTCCCCAATACATCCAGAATACCGTTTAGAGATTTATCTGAAGTCTGGCCATCGTCAGATTTTACATCAAGTGTTATTTCAGTACGGGTTTTGTAATTTCCGGTCAGATAAGGCTTGCGAACTTCATTAAAATCAACATATGCTTTCTTTACCACTTGAGCATACTGCTGAAAGTTTTTGCCTTCGGCGTCCAGATAAAAGTCCCGTGCCGATTTTCCGCCTAAAATGAGATATGCCGCCGCTGCCGCTGCTATAACGGCCACAAGGGCAATACTTAAAATACGTGCTTTTTTATATTTGAAAAATCCGAATATACGTGTAATCATTTTTTATAACCATTCCTTTCAAGGCACAAAATATTAATAAAAAATATTTCTTTCAGACTTTATCTCCCGCCAATAAACTTAATAAATTAAAAATGAAGCGTCAGTAATATATCTTCCAAATTATCAACATTATATTCCTTTTTAAGCTCTTCCACCGAGCCAATGGCTTTTAACCTACCTTTGTCAAGAATGGCGATCCTGTCGCAAAATGCTTTCATTTCGTCTACATAGTGGCTTGTGAAAACTACCGTCCGCCCTTCCGCCTTCAATTTTCCCACTGCTTCAAATATATACCTGCGGGATTGTATATCTACCCCCGCTGTCGGCTCATCCATTACCAGAAGGTCAGGCTTGTGCAAAAGCGCTACGGCTATATTGAGCCTTCTTTTCATGCCGCCGGAATATTCCGAAACCCGATCTTTCGCCCGCTCCTCAAGTTTAACGACAGATAATGCCTCTTCCACTCTGTTTCTTTTCTCCTGCCCTTTAAGATTATAAATACCAGCCCAGAAATAAAGATTATCAAGACCCGAAAGCATGGGATACAAAGCTATATCCTGGGGCACGAAACCGATTCCTGTCTTTACTTTGTCCGGCTGTTTCGATACGCTGAAGGTATCTATGAAAATATCACCCGACGTAGGCTTGGTCAAGGTGGTCAATATGGAAATGAAAGTGGACTTGCCTGCGCCGTTGGGTCCGAGAAGCCCGAAAATCTCGCCCTTATATATTTCAAAGCTCAGACCGTCAAGTACAATGCTTTTGCCATACTTTTTCAAAAGCTCCCTTACTTCCACTTTTTTTTCAAGATACATTCCGCTTCATACTCCCTGACATGCATTGTGTTATTGTCTATTTTACCATAATTCTTCGGGATATTGTATAACGAAGTTATTTGTTGTATACTGTTCGGTATAAAAAACCAACCGGCGGTTGGTATATGTCACCGATAAAGGTTGTCACATTTATTTAAGGGGATGGTAATATGCTGTATCCTTTGAAATTTAAGCCTGTATATAAAGATTATGTCTGGGGTGGGAGAAACTTTGAAAAGCTGGGAAAACAGCTTCCGGAAGGTATAGTCGCTGAAAGCTGGGAGGTTTCCTGCCATAAAAACGGCACAAGCATAGTGGCAAACGGGGAATTTGAGGGAATAACCCTGCCGAACCTCATAAAGCTGTTTGGAAGGGCTCTTATCGGAAGCGAACTGCCGGAAAAGGATGTTGAAAAGTTTCCACTGCTGGTGAAATTCATAGATGCGGATAAAAACCTTTCAGTTCAGGTTCACCCTGGTGACAGCTATGCCAGAGCTAATGAAAACGGTGAATACGGGAAAAACGAAATGTGGTACATAATAGCGGCCAGGCCGGGCGCGAAGCTTGTTTATGACGTCCGCCCGGGTATTACCCGTGAAGCCTTTGCTCAGGCGGTCAGGGATAACAAAGTGGAAAGCTGCCTTAAGTCCATCGAGGTGTTCCCGGGTGACGCCATAAATATACCTTCGGGCTTGATTCATGCCATTGGTCAGGGCATCATGCTTGCAGAGGTTCAGCAAAACTCCGACACCACTTACAGGGTTTATGATTATGGGCGCACAGACAGGCCTCTTCATATTGAGAAGGCGTTGGATGTGATAGATTTCAACTCCGCCGGCAGAAAAGAGAAATATGAAGGTCTGGAGCTTGACCTTGGAAACGGATCTTCAAAAAAACATATTATAGCGACTGATTATTTCTCGGTGGAGGTTTATAATATCGACGGCACCGTAACGGAATATGCCACCGGCGGAAAGTTCTACATATATACTGTTTTTGAAGGCTCAGGCGGTATGGTTTGGGATACCGGAAGCCTTGACATTAAAGCAGGTGAGTCTTTACTCATACCGGCTGCTCTCGGGAAATATGCATTATCCGGAAGGATGAAAGCTCTCAAATGCTATGTTCCCAATATAAAGAAGGATGTTTTGGAGCCATTGGTCAAGTCGGGGTATGGCAACGAAGATATAATTGCCTCTATCGGCGGACTCGCAGTAAAATAACGGCTTGCAGTAGAGTGATACCCACTGCCGCAGAACGATTTATAACAGCTGAACCCGCTGCCGGATAATTCCGGCAAGTGGGTTTTTAGCGAAATCTCACTAATACTACAGCGGCAATTTCATTATTATATCGGCATATATGCGCCTTGCAGGATTAGTGCGAACGCTTCAACGCACTAATCCTGCAAGGATAAATAGGTAATTGCCGCTGTAGTACTAACAGCTTCCTAATTTATTTCATTGCTTCTTCAATTGCAACAGCAACCGCAACAGTAGCTCCGACCATCGGATTGTTGCCCATGCCCAGGAAACCCATCATTTCAACGTGTGCCGGTACTGAGGAAGATCCTGCGAACTGAGCATCGGAGTGCATTCTGCCCATGGTATCTGTCATACCGTAGGAAGCAGGCCCTGCTGCCATGTTGTCCGGATGAAGCGTCCTTCCGGTCCCACCACCTGATGCGACTGAAAAGTACTTCTTACCCATTTCGTAGCATTCCTTTTTGTAGGTGCCTGCCACAGGATGCTGGAATCTGGTGGGGTTAGTGGAATTTCCGGTAATGGATACGTCCACGCCTTCCCTGTGCATTATGGCGACGCCTTCCCTCACATCGTCAGCGCCGTAGCATCTGACCCTGGCTCTATCGCCGCTGGAATACTTGATTTCCTTTGCTATTTCAAGATTCCCCGTATAATAATCAAATTTGGTTTGTACATATGTAAAACCGTTGATTCTTGAGATAATCTGCGCAGCGTCCTTTCCCAGGCCGTTGAGTATCACTCTTAAGGGCTCGGTCCGTACCTTGTTGGCGGATTTGGCTATACCGATAGCGCCTTCAGCTGCGGCAAAGGACTCATGACCCGCCAGAAACGCAAAACATTTCGTTTCTTCTCTGAGAAGCATGGCTCCCAGATTTCCATGCCCGATGCCGACCTTCCTGTCATCCGCAACCGAACCCGGAATGCAGAATGCCTGCAAGCCTTCACCTATAACCTCTGCCGCACCGGCGGCTTTTTTACAGCCTCTTCTGATGGCTATTGCAGCGCCTGCAATATAAGCCCAGCAGACGTTTTCGAAACAGATTGGCTGAATGCCCTTCGCAATATTGTATGCGTCAACACCTTTTTCGTCACATATCTTTTTAGCCTCATCAAGAGAGCCGATACCATTTTTATTTAAAACGGCGTTAACCTGGTTTATTCTTCTTTCATAACTTTCAAACAATGCCATATCAATACCCCCTCTTCTCTTTATTCTTCTCTCGGATCGATGACTTTCACAGCTTCATCAAACCGGCCGTATTTGCTGGTAGCTTTCTTGATGGCTTCATTTGCATCAATGCCTTTTTTTATAAAATCCATCATTTTGCCCATATGGACGAACTCGTAGCCTATGATTTCGTTGTTTGTGTCAAGAGCGGTACGGGTGACATAGCCTTCTGCCATTTCCAGATACCTGGGTCCTTTCGCCAGCGTACCATACATGGTACCCACCTGGCTTCTCAAGCCTTTGCCCAAATCCTCAAGCCCTGCTCCGACAGGCAGTCCGCCTTCAGAAAAAGCCGTTTGAGTCCTACCGTATGCGATCTGGAGGAAAAGCTCTCTCATTGACGTATTGATAGCATCACATACCAGGTCGGTATTCAATGCTTCCAGTATGGTTTTGCCCGGAAGGATTTCTGCTGCCATTGCTGCCGAATGTGTCATACCTGAACATCCGATGGTTTCAACAAGGGCTTCTTCGACAATACCGTCCTTGACATTCAGGGTCAGCTTGCATGCACCTTGCTGCGGAGCACACCAACCAATACCATGTGTCAGTCCCGATATATCCCTGATTTCCTTTGACCGAACCCACTTCCCTTCCTGGGGGATTGGCGCCGGGCCATGGTTGGGCCCTTTGGCCACACAAGACATTCTTTCTACTTCATGTGAATAAATCATTTTTGACCCCTTTCATATATATGGATTTTAGGCAATATATCACGTAAATGCTTCAGCCGTATTAAATAAATTCGCACGTGTTTTTCGCGTTTTTTCCGTAAGGATGTTGGAAAACTTGCGTTGCAGTACTCAATATCAGGAAATATTCTACCATATTATTACCCAAAAGTATATGTGAATTTATTATCAGATAATAATGTATAATAATGTCAGTAAGGCGCCTCTACGCGAATGTCAGCCATTGGAAAGTGTTTTACATTTATAGTATACAGGGTAATATCCAATTTTTTTGCAGTGGCGGCAAGAATTGCATCACCTGCTGTCAGACCATGGCTTTTCATGTAAAGGTTCATATATTTGCCGGCAAGCTCAGCCACGGCAATATCGACAGGCGCCTCGTCAAGTATCTGCAGCAAACTCCTTATTCCCTTGTCTTCACCGGGACGCATTCCCGCAAGAAGCTCAACGCGTGTAATTACAGAACACACAAGTTTGGTTTCATCAATTATCAATGACTTCAGAAAATCAGTAGCTGACGGTCTGCCGCGCAAATGATCAATCAGCACATTTGTATCGATTAAAGCTGAGGTCTGCATTACTTTTTCTCCCCCCCGTCAAACCATTTATTCCTGATGTCTGAGACGAAGCTCTCCGAATCATTTATATCATTTCTGTCCTGCCAAATCCCGCCGGTATCGACCAGTTTGTCCAAAATGGATTCCTGTTCCTTAACAAGGTATTCACCGACAGCTTCGCGTACGACTTCTGCCATGGTTTTACCCTTTTTTTTGGCAACTCTCATCAGGTTGTCCTTTTCAGTCTTGTCAAAATATATTTGAGTTCTTTCCATACATTTCACTTCCCATCATTAGATGTATACATATATTATATACATCACTACGAGCCTATGTCAATATCAAGAATATACCTTTTCCCAAAACGCCACCTGCCTTATGGCCTCACAGCATCTTCCCCACAGCATATCCGGCAATAAACCCTATTATTCCCAGGAATAGTGAGCTGCCGATATAAAATAAAGCATTCGCCTTTTCGTTATCTCGAAACAGATTGAATCCTTCATAAATAAAAGTAGAATATGTGGTATACGCACCGAGAAAGCCTTCGGCCAGTAAAAGATATGCCCCGCCGTTCAATCCGGCGCCATTGACCACGCCAAGAAGAAACGCCCCGCATACATTTATAATGAAGGTACCTAATGGGAAAATCATTTTAAGCCTCTCTGAAATAATCCGGCCGAGACAGTACCTGGCAAGGCTTCCGAATATACCTCCGACGCCGACGAGAATATATTCCAATTACCCCACCCCCTCGTCAGCATCGTCTTTAGTTCCTAAATCTACCGAGTACAGCCTCACAGTGAAGCCTTCCAATGCTCGGGCCGTGACAAAGCCCAGATAAACAGCGGCAAATCCCAACAATACACTCAAAGCAATATAGCTGAAGGAGGCAAGATACACACCCTTATCCAGAAGCTGCACCGTTTCTTAGCAAAGCGAAGAAAAAGTAGTATACGCCCCAAACAAACCGGCGGACAAGCCAAGCCTGATATCTGCATCCAATTGCAGAAAACTGAATGCAGAGGCTAAAAGAAATGCAAGAAGAAAGCATCCCGAGATATTGATAAAAAGAGTATTAAGCGGAATATTCCCTTTATAATCAGCCAGCTTTACATTTCTGACGGCAAATCTAAGAATTGCGCCGATTGATCCCCCAATGCCGATATACAAGTATTTCTTCATTTATTTATCCTTTTTTTTCTTATATTTATCCTTTTCTTTCTTAAAACATTTTTTTCAAGTATTTTGTTTTAGTGTCTATTATAATACAATTGGAACTATAATAAAAATATAAAAATGAAAATATTTATAAATATAATGCCTGTAAGAAGGTAATTAATATTTTGGTGGGCAGACAGAGATATAGATTCATTTTTCGTGATATGTTAATTTGAAATTGAAAAAGGCTGATATAACAAAACAGGAAGGAATTTGAGATATGAAAACCAGTGCATTGGTAGAAGAGGTTTTCCGGTTGATTGGAGGCGAATGTCATGACCCTTACACAATCCTCGGTATTCATCCCGTTGCTTGCAAGGAGCCCGGCCGTAAGTACTTTGCCGTAAGAGCCTTTTTCCCTAACGCTGAAAGCATAAGTGTAATAAGTGTAAACGACGGAAGCCACTATAAAATGGAAAAGCTCCATGAAAACGGTTTTTTTGAAGCAATAATAAAAGACAAACCGGACTTTTTCACATATCAGCTTGAAGTGACGGATATTACGCATACTACCTTCAGAGTATATGATCCTTATTGTTTTCTCCCTATATTGACCGATTTCGATCTCCATCTTTTTAACGAGGGTAATCATCATAAGATTTTTGAAAAGCTTGGCGCTCATGTCATGACAATAAATGGCATAAGCGGAACGCTTTTTGCAGTATGGGCCCCGTGTGCCAGACGCGTGAGCGTCATCGGGGATTTCAACCAATGGGACGGAAGGCGTCATCAGATGCGCTGCCTGGGTAGCTCGGGCATCTGGGAGATTTTTATTCCCGGCATATGCACGGGAGATATCTATAAATATGAGATCAAAACCGGAAATGGGGAGCTTTATAAAAAGTCCGACCCATATGCTTTTTATTCGGAGCTCAGGCCGGAGACCGCTTCAATAGTATATAACATCGACTGCTATGAGTGGAAAGACGCAGAGTGGATAAAGGAAAGAGACTCAAGCAGCATATTTGAAAAACCTGTTGCAATATATGAAGTCCACCCCGGCTCCTGGTCAAGGATACCGGAAGAGGGCGCCAGATTTCTCACCTACAGGGAAATGGCGGACAAATTGGTTAAGTATGTTGTGGAAATGGGCTATACCCATATTGAATTCATGCCTGTCGCGGAGCACCCCTTCGACGGCTCCTGGGGCTATCAGGTCACCGGCTATTATTCTGTAACCAGCAGGTATGGAAAGCCGGAAGATTTCATGTATCTTGTAGACCAATGCCATTTGAACGGCATCGGAGTGATAATCGACTGGGTTCCGGCACACTTCCCCAAGGACGGCCACGGCCTGGCAAGATTTGACGGTACGGCGCTTTATGAGCATGCGGATATGAGACAGGGGGAGCATCCTGACTGGGGCACCCTTATTTTCAATTTTGACAGGAATGAAGTGAGAAATTTCCTTATCTCCAATGCGGTGTTCTGGTTTGTAAAATATCATATCGACGGCCTTCGCGTTGATGCCGTAGCTTCCATGCTATATCTTGACTATGGCAAGAAGCGGGATGAATGGATACCCAACAAATACGGCGGCAAGGAAAATATCGGGGCAATAGATTTTATGCGCCAGTTGAATACTACAGTATATAAATATTATCCGGGCATAATGATGATCGCTGAAGAATCCACCTCTTGGGCGCTTGTCTCAAAGCCGCCATATGTAGGCGGTCTCGGGTTTTCATTCAAATGGAACATGGGCTGGATGAACGATTATCTCAGATACATCAGCATGGACCCCATTTACAGGAAATATCACCACAACAGCCTGACTTTTTCCATAATGTACTCTATGTCGGAAAATTTTATAAATGTACTGTCCCATGATGAGGTGGTTCATGGCAAATGCTCAATGATCAACAAGATGCCCGGGGATCACCGGCAGAAATTCGCCGGATTGAGAGTAAGCTACGGGTACATGTACGGGCATCCCGGAAAGAAGCTGCTGTTCATGGGCGGAGAATTCGGCCAGTTCAGTGAGTGGGATTACGGCAGAAGCCTTGACTGGCATTTGCTGGATTATGACATGCATAAAAAGCTTCAGAAATTTGTAAAAGACCTGAATAGAACTTATATCGGAGAAAAAGCCCTCCATCAGGTGGATTTCAGCTTTGACGGCTTTGAATGGATAGATTGCAATGACAGTGACCATAGCATTGTATCCTTTATGCGCAAGGGCAGAGACTGGCATGATATGCTTGTAATCGTATGCAATTTTACTCCTGTGGTATATGAAAATTACAGGATCGGAGCGCCCTTTGACCTGTTCTACAGGGAAATCCTCAATAGTGATTCCGAGATTTACGGAGGAAGCAATATAGGAAATTTTGGAGGAATAAGAGCCGAACAAAGCCCTTTCCATGGAAAACCATACTCTCTGAACATACGGGTGCCGCCTCTGGGAATAGTTATTCTGAAGCCGGAGTTTGAAGGCTAGGGCTTGTCTGGTAATAAATGTGCCATCTGATTCCGTGATGATTTTTTGTTCAGCAAAGCGGATGGAAGCGCAGATACTTTGCGTATCTAAGCTGATATCTGCGAAGCTGAACGAAAAATCAGCCGGAATGCTTGGTACAGTTATTGCTGGACAAGCCCTTGGGTCAGCTTATTATACAAGTCTTCCCCAAGGCATTGGCGGGCATATTTACACCATTTGAAGCAGGATTCGATGTTATTATAAACTTTAAAACCACAAGTGCAATAAGCCTCGGGTTCATTCGAAAAAATCTCTATCTCACTGCCGCAGGATGGACACTGCTTGAATTTTATTGTAGGCGATCCTCTTGCGTTTCTGGCCCCCGGACAATATTCAGCCACTAATGCTCACTCCTGTATAAAATATAAATGTTACTCTTAAACTATACCACGTAAAAGCTTTTTTAAAACACATATAGTTCCTTTGAATATTGATGTATTAATATGTATACTGATATAATACAATTATAAAAGATAGATAGGAGTTTTTAAATATGAAAATTGCGGTATCCGGAAAAGGCGGAGTCGGAAAGTCTACGGTATCGGCTGCTCTAGCCCTTCTGATGGCAAAAAGAGGCGGTACGGTTCTGGCCCTGGATGCAGACCCTGATGCAAATCTGGCCGGCGCATTGGGAATCGGAAGTGCAGAGCAAAAAAAGATAGTTCCGATATCAAAACAAATCAAGCTGATAGAAGAACGGACCGAATCAAAGATAACCCAATATGGGCAAATGTTTAAACTAAATCCAGAAGTTTCCGATATTGCGGAAAAATATGCATATAAGCATAACGGAGTGTCATTGCTTGTCCTGGGCGCCGTTGCAAAAGGAGGAGGAGGATGCGCCTGCCCTGGAAACACATTTATAAGAGCGCTCGTTTCCGATCTGGTGCTTTACAAGAATGAAACACTGATTATGGATATGGAAGCCGGGATTGAACACCTGGGCCGCGCTACGTCCAGCGGTGTCGATATCATGATTATAGTTGTAGAGCCCGGCCAGCGTTCTATTGACTGTGCGAAATCAATAATCAGCATGTCGGGAGATATCGGTTTGAAAAATATAGTATTTGTTGGAAATAAGATAACTGATATTAACGATGAGAATTACATTAAAGATTCTCTTCCCGGAAGTAATTTTTTTGCAATGATACCTTATTCCGAAAAGATCAGGGACGCCGACAGGGACGGAGTATCCATACTGGATACTATAGATGAGGAAATCCGAGTTAAATTCATGGAAATACTGTTAAAAGTTGTTGAATTGTGAAGCTTAAGTAAGGCACATGTACTAAAATTTAAAATTTGACAGCATATAGTTCACATGCTATAATAAATTCGTCCAAAAGGATAATATAGTACAAAAAAAATTGTAATTATACAAGACCACTTTTTATTAGCGTACGAAAGAAACATGACCCCTAAAGAAATACAACCCTATTATTTCCTTCTTAATCCGAAAAAAAAACTAAATCATTGAGTTATTTTTAACAAATGAACAAATGAAAAGGTAAATTTTTACTTTGTCATTACTCCTGTGTATTTCTTTAAATGAAATACCTGGAATTAAAAAGTGTATACAATGTACTAGCATATTATAAAGGGATAGCAGGTAACAACAAATAATATTAAATCGGGGTAAAAAATATGAGGGAAAAAAGTCAGTTATCTATTGATAGTGCCAGTCAGGAAATTCTTAACAACATACCCGAAGTAGAAACAATATGGCAAAGGTATGAAAAGATGCTTCCGCAGTGTGGTTTCGGTTTGAATGGCTTGTGCTGCAGGAATTGCGTTATGGGCCCCTGCCGCATAGATCCTTTCGGGGAAGGGCCGGACAAAGGGATATGCGGTGCAACAGCCGGGATCATTTCCATGCGTAATCTGATGAGGATGGTAGCTGCAGGCTCTGCCGCACATTCGGATCACGGGAGGCATATCGCTCACACTTTGCTTATGACCGGTGAAGAAAAAGCCGGGGATTATCAGATCAAGGGGAAAGAAAAACTTCATGCTCTGGCAAAAGAATATGGCATCGATACGGAAAACACAAGTGATAATCAGTTGGCAATAGAAGTGGCAAAAGCTGCCTATTCGGATTTTTCCAGGCAGGAAGGCGAAATGAGTTTTATAAAACGCGCTCCTGAAAAAAGGCAGGAATTATGGCGGAAGCTTGGTATTGTCCCAAGAGGTATCGACAGGGAAATAGTCGAGCTGATGAACCGCACATTAATGGGAGTTGACAACGATGAATTGAGCCTGGTCAAGCAGGGATTCCGCACCGCGCTTTCAAACGGCTGGGGCGGAAGCATGATCGCAACGGAGCTGTCCGATGTTTTGTTTGACGCTCCGAAGCCTGTAAGAGCAAAGGTGAATCTGGGTGTATTACGTCAGGAAAATGTAAATATCGTGGTTCACGGACATGAACCGACTCTTTCGGATATAATGGTAGTTGCTGCAAGCGACCCTGAGCTGATAAAATATGCCAAGAGCAAAGGGGCGGATGGAATTTGTCTGGGCGGGATCTGTTGCACTGCCAACGAAATATTAATGAGGCATGGAGTACCCATAGTGGGTAATTTCATGCAGCAGGAACTGGCAATCACCACAGGGATAGTCGATGTTATGCTGGTGGACGTCCAGTGTGTGATCCCTGCGCTTGGCAGCCTTTGCAAGTGCTATCATACGAAGATGATATCCACTTCTCCCATAGCAAAGTTCCCATATGCCGAGCATATGGAATTCGACGAAAAAAACGCGTTGGATATTGCCAGGAAAATAGTCAGAACAGCAATTGACAATTATTCAAACCGTATAAAAGAAAAATATAATACTTCCTCGGAAACCATGGATTGTGTTGCCGGTTTCACAGCCGAAAATATTTTTACTATCTTGGGCGGAAAATACCGCGCTTCATACAGACCGTTGAACGACGCCATCATCTCCGGGAGATTAAGGGGAGCCGTAGGCATAGTCGGCTGCAACAACCCGAAGCAGATGCATGATTACGGACATATTACCCTGGCAAAGGAATTGATAAAAAATAATGTATTGGTAGTGAGTACGGGCTGCAGCGCCATAGCCAGTGCCAAAGCCGGTTTGTTAAAGCCGGAAGCGGTGGAGCTTTGCGGGAAAGGACTGAGAGAAGTATGCGAGGCGGTAGGAATACCTCCTGTTTTGCATAGCGGAGCTTGTGTCGACATCTCCAGGATATTGATAACTCTTTGCAACTCCCTTTTGGAGGGCGGGCTGGGCAATGATTTTTCAGACTTGCCGGTAGCCGGAGCCGCTCCCGAATGGATGAGTGAAAAGGCCGTA
>VEPD01000013.1 GCA_012027035.1 Ruminiclostridium sp.
CAGGGTATTGCTGTCTTCATCCTTTAATGTCGCCGCGCCGGGCATTACAATCCCTTCCTTTACCATGCCTGCCAACAGATCGAGACCTTTTACTGCTTCTGCGGAATTCAATATGATTTTATTTTTTTCATCGTTAAAAACCTT
Source organism: Ruminiclostridium sp. (assembly GCA_012027035.1). Lineage (GTDB taxonomy): Bacteria > Bacillota > Clostridia > Acetivibrionales > DTU013 > MnB-11. The sequence goes on from VEPD01000013.1 coordinate 145, forward strand.
TGCACCGGCAGACATCATGAATGAAAAAATAACAGCGTCACTCGACTGGCTTGCCGCCCAAAGCGCAGTCCCATATACGCCTTTGGATTTACCCTTTTCAGTACTTGCTTTTATAAAGTTTTTGAAATCCTCCTGGGTCCAACTTACATGATCTTTTGGAAGCATATCATATGTACCAAGTTCCTTGGCCAGTGTGGAATTGACGGCAAAGGTGTATCCACCGGTCGCAAAAAGCGGTATTACATATCTTTTGCCATCAACAAGGCTCGCGTCGATCATCCCCGGGTATACATCATTCTTTATGCCTTCCAGTTCCTTGTCAAGGGAAACCAATACGTTTTTCGCCGCATAGCCGTTTATTCTCATGGGAGTATCAATAAGACCGTCAGGAGTGCTGCCGGAAGCAATAGCTACATTGACCTTATTCGGGCCGCCGTCATACGGGATGACTTCTATAGTAGCATTTACACCGGAAAATTTCTTTTTGAATTCGGCATTTACTTTTTCATTAAAAAACTGGTCGATCTTTTCAAATGCAGGGTAAACCCATATTGTTACATCAGCCTTAAGTTCAGCCGCAGTGGATTCCGCTTTTGCCGCCTCTGTAGTTCCTGCGGTAGTAGTTCCGGTATTCTTGCCTTCGTTGGTTTTAGCACCTCCGCAAGCAGCCAATGTCACACTTAAAACAAAAGTAAGAGAAAACAGACCGACTAATAACCTTTTTTTCACAAAAAATCCTCCCTTTTCGTCAGATAATATCGCATGCATGCCCTGCTTTCATTATACAGGCATCCGGTATTCATTGAAATCCTTATAATACATATATGTTCAGTATTATTAATATGAAATTTTCGGAATAAATCTTAATTTATAAGAAGGATTACAACAGACCGCCGGGCGAACTACGGTATTCAACAGGAGTCATGCCGGAAATCCTTTTAAAAATCATGTTGAAATGCTTTGGATTGCTATATCCCACATCATATGCGATTTCGTAGATTTTACGGCAGGTGTCCTTGAGAAGCCTCTTTGCATGTTCCATTCTCACAGCGTTTAAGTATTCGCTGAAGTGAGAACCGGTTTCCTGGTAAAACAATTGACAGAAATAAACACTGCTTAATCCCACATAATCGCTTACCATTTTCAAATTCAAGCTTTCATCCTTATAGCTTTCAGAAATGAATTTTTTTGCCATCTCCACCACATTATTGAGTTTGTTTTGACGCATTTCATTTAGCACAGCTGACAGCTCACTGCATACTTTAAGCATCCAGTCTTTCAATTCGACTATATTATTGAAACTCATAATTCTACTGTATGGGTCTTCCATAACGAGTATACGCTGGTCCTTCAATTCAATTTGGCTATAAACCCTTACAATAGCCGCCATAAGCTCGATAAACATCCTTTTGACATGTTGCATGTTGCACATCGAAACGGTTATAACCCTGTTTAGCAAAATGTTCAGTTTCATATCCAGCTCCTTGAGGTTTCCTGCCTTGAAGCTCATAATAATATTGTCTATATCGCTGCTGCAATATATTGCTTTGATGCTTTCTATTTTATTGACATTTTTTATATTTATGACATTGTTAAGTCCGAATAAGTTTCTGTAGTTCAAGGCTTCGAACGCACTTTTGTAACTGAAGGAAAGATCATCTGCGGAAGCCGACTCAACTCCTATTCCAGTATACGTTTCAACATTCAGATAAAATTTTATCTTGTCCTTTATATTGCTAAAAATCATATCTATTCTTTTTGAGACATCGAACTCCGAATAACTGAAAATGATTATCAGCCTGTAAAGATTATCATAATAAACAAAATTCTTTATATTTACCTGGGAAAGCATTTCCTCGATTATGTTTTTAGCTGCCGTCAGAATCAAATCGTTTTCATTCGTCCTTGTATTATTAATATTCAGAGTAACAACCGCAGAATTGTAATAACTGTTTTCTATGTCTATGCCAAGATATGCAATCCTTTCCCGGGTATTTCCGGCACTGGAACCGGATTCGCCTTCGACAACGCTGCTTATGAATTTTTCCCTTAAAACAGGCATGCTCTCAAGCAGAATTTTTTGTATCCTCTCGGATTTCAGCTTTTCTTCCTTCATCATATCCAGTGCCGAACATGCTTTTTTTATAGCCGTGCAGATATCATCCCTGTTCACAGGCTTTCCCAATAAATCGAATGCGCCGATTTTCAAAGCCTTTTGTGCATGCTCAAAATCATTATATCCTGTTATTATGATTATTTTGACGTCAGGATCCACTTCGAGTATTTCGCGTGATACTTCAATACCGTTTTTTGATGACAGGTTGATATCCATTATTACAATATTAGGTTTAGCCGCTTCGAAAAGATTGAACGCCTCTATTCCGTCTTCGGCTTCGCCTGCAAATTCGACTTCCAACTCACGCCAGTCGATATTTTTTTTCAACCTGTCCCTTATATTGGCTTCATCATCTACAATAATCAATCTATACATTCCGGAATCACCTTCTTTTCTATAATCAAATAGTGATTTTCGGTATCTTTATATTAACCCTGGTGTAACTGCCAAATTCGCTTTCTATTCCGAGACCGTATTCTTCGCCAAAGAAATGCCTTATCCTGTCATTTACATTTTTTACACCGAAAGGCTTGTTCATGTCTTCAATCAGATCTGTTTTGAAGTACATATTGATCTTTTCAACTTCTTCCTGGAGCATACCCATGCCATTGTCCTCGATAATAATGTTGAGGCTGCTTCCTTCAGGGCTGTCCTGAACCTTAACGGATATTATGCCGTTGTCCTGGTAATTTTTAAAACCATGAATTATTGAATTCTCTACAATAGGCTGGAATGTTAGCTTGATTATGCCGTATTTCATAACCTGCTCACTTAATTCGGTCTTTAATGTTATATTCCTTCCAGAACAAATCCTTTGTATCTCAATATAGCTCTTGACATGCTCCAATTCCTGCCACACCGGTATTATCATATCACCTTTGCTCAAGCTGATTTTAAAAAATGTGCTTAATGCTCCTGTTATTTCTCCAATGCGCTCAATGTCTCCCGCTTCTATATTACACTGCATGGAATCCAGGGTATTGTAGAGCATGTGCGGGTTAATCTGCGCCTGAAGCAGTTTTAATTCGGAGTTCTTCTTTAATCTCTCCTGATATTTGATTTCTTTTATGTAATCCTTTATATTCTCAAGCATTTTGTTAAAGTTCTCCCCGAGAATATTTATTTCATCATTGTTTATTTTAATGAAGCGAATATCAAGGTCGCCTTCCTCAACCTTGTTCATCAATCTTTTCAGTCTATGTAAAGATTTTGTCAGGTTGCGGGTTATTATGAAAGCTAAAGATATAGAAATCAACAAACATAATGTAATAATCAATAAGGTATAATTTCTTATTTTCGAGCTTTCCTTAAGAATCGACCAATAATCTATAAAATTTACCAGATACCAGTTAAAGCCTTTAATTCTAGAGTAGGATATGAGGAACCTATTAGTTTTTGTTTGATATAAAAACGACCCTTCGGTATTTTTTGATTTCACTATCTTCCCAAAATACCCCTCAGTGGAAATATTATTATTTATTTCGTTGTCCTTCACATGTGAAAGGATTTTACCATGGTCATCGACAATAAACGACGTCTGCCCGCTGCTCCCGTATATGCTGCGCAGATAGGTTTCATCAATTGATAATATTAAAATTCCCAATTCATCCAGAGATTTGATATTTCTGATCACCTTGATGTGCATTATATTGTATCTTCTACTATTGAAAATATTGATAAACTCCGAACCATACCATATACTGATTCCCTTAATATCATTGTCATCAAGGTATTTTCTGCAGGTCTCATAATCAAAAAACAAATCGGTAGTATACGCCTGACTTCTATACTGTACCCCGTTTTTGCCGAATATGTTTATTAAGCTTATAGCTTTTTTTGTGTTTAGTATACCAATGGACAAATTCGAAATCTTGTTGTAAAATTCTGATTTTTTAGCAGCATCGAATCCATGGTCTTCAGCTAAAGTATCCTGTATATATTCATTTGCGAACAGGCTGGTTGAAACATCTTCCACATCTTTAAATATAGAGCTTATCTTCTCAGCATAATTAGCAAATTCCTTTTCCACCATTTCGCTTTTCATATCCACTATTTTTTTATTTGATATACTAAAAGACAATATCCCAACAATTAATACTGGAACAATAGATATTACTGCATAAGTTATTATC
>VEPD01000389.1 GCA_012027035.1 Ruminiclostridium sp.
TACAGGTTCATACATACGTGATTATGATTTTGTGGGTATGGTGACGGCTTACGACAAGGAAACCGGCATTGCCACCGTAGAGCAGAGAAACAGGATGTTTGCCGGTGAGGAGATAGAAGTGGTGCGGCCTGAAGGGCCATATTACAAGCAGCATATCACCAGCATGAAAAATGCTGACGGAGAATACATTGAAGTTGCCCCGCATCCTCAGATGGTAGTGTATATGCCTATGGATCAGGAGGTTGGCCCATTTACAATGCTGAGACGTAAGGGCGTTGAATGATTAAAACAGCATGTAGAAGTATAGAAAAACCTTATCAGTGGCAATAATACAAGTAAACCGGGGTGGTATGTAATTGACCCAAAACCCGGACTTATCTTGTCACTGGTAGGGTTTATTTATGCAAAAAAAGAGAGCTTTCATAGTTTTATTTTCATTTACAATATTATTTCTGCTGATAATGCTGAGAGTTTTATTTTTACAGCTCTTTGAAGGGGACAGCCTTTTGCGGGCGGCTTCTGCCCAAAGACTGGCCAGCGTCAGCATAGAACAGCCCAGAGGAAATATACTTGACAGGAATGGTATTCCCTTCACAAACAGAACGGAAAAATATACTGCGATTCTGCAGCCACTCTATTTTTCCGGCAATCAGGCATTGCTTGAAACAATATCCGATACATTATACCTGGATTTGAACAAATTAAAGAAAGAAACTGAAATTAAAACCAGGCCTGTGCTTATAGAAATAGACGAAATTAAAAAGGACAAACTATTGGCGCTTGAAATAAAAGGAGTATCTGTAATCCATTCTTTAAAGAGATATGGTTCAAATTCAGTTGCCAGGCATTTAATAGGTTATCTTGGTAAAAAAGATCAGACAGGGCAGTCAGGTATTGAACAAATCTTTGAAGATGTATTGAAGGATAACAGCATAAATTCCGTAGGCGTGATCACAGACGCAAGCAGCAACCTGGTGAAAGGGCTTGGCTACAGGTTAACTAAAGAATCAAGGGATTCAGGTGTTCTTGATGTCAAATTGACACTGGATTATCATATACAGGAAATAGTAGAAGAAGTTATGCTTGAAAATAACGTCACAGGAGCTGTTGTTGTAGAAGATGTCAATACCGGCGATATTGTGGCTATGGCCAGTAAGCCGGATTTCAGCCAGGATTCGGTGGAGCAGTATCTTGACAGTCCGGGAAACGAGCTTTTTAACCGCGCTATTGCAGCCTACAATCTTGGTTCGGTATTTAAGATCATTGATACTGCGGCATTAATGGAAAATAATCTTGAGGCCGCTGACAATTTCTTTTGTAAAGGATCCGTCAAAGTGGGAAACAACATTTTTAAATGCTCATCTTCAAACGGACATGGTCAGGTAGACCTGGAGACAGCTTTTGCATTGTCATGCAATTCTTATTTTATTACAATGGGACTGGAAATAGGATATAAGAAGCTTATAAATATGGCGGAATTATTTGGACTGGGTCAATATACGGGTGTTCGGGATCAGGGAATAGGCGAATCAAGAGGGAATCTGCCTTCCGGTAGCAGTTATTACAGCCCCGGAGATATTGCCAATCTGTCCATTGGGCAGGGAGTAATGATGGCGACACCCCTTCAGGTAGCTGATATTGCAGCTACAGTTGCAAATGGAGGCATAAAAAACAGGATTAACATAGTGGATTCAATTATAGATAAGGATGGTAACAAAATCAGAAACCTTAGAATCAAGGAAGGGCACAGGATAATCCAAAAGGAGACGGCAGATGGAATAAAGCAGTTAATGGAGGCGGTAACGGATTATGGGACAGGAACTGCCGCCAGACTGGATTTGTATGGAGGAGCAGCCGGAAAAACCGGAAGCGCCGAGACAGGAAAGAAAGATGTGGTGCATGCCTGGTTTGCAGGCTATTTCCCGCGAAACTCACCAAGGTACTCCATTGCGGTACTTGCAGAGAATGGGCAGTATGGAGGCAGGGTGGCTGCGCCCATATTTGCCCAAATCGCAGAAGAAATAATGAAGAAGGGCTATTAGTACTTTAGAGATAAAGAAACTACCGGAATATCTTCAGAGAAAATAGTGCGATTAAATGAAAATAATACTTACAGTACAGATATTAATGAATATGCTTTACGAAGATATTTATAGAGAAAAAGAGAATTAGTGATATTTGTCACTTTTTTTTTATGACAGGTCGCATGTAATTTTAGTACATTTATAACAGGCGTTTTTTTTGCTGCTGTGACATAATAAATAATGAATAATCTTACGAAAAGAAGTTGATATATTGCAAGTGAAATTGAGAGGGTTAAGAAAATGAAAAAACTAACGGTTCTTGCATTACTGGCTGTATTGGTTTCGCTCGGCTTATCCGCCTGCGGAACCTCCGCAACCACACCTTCCACTTCCGGTACCACAACAGTTGTGACTACAACTGAAGCAGCGACTATAATTTCAAATGCGACAGATGGCGAATCGATTCTGAAAAGTAGTTGCACCAAATGTCATGATCTTGACAAGATCAAGGATGCAAAAAAGACTCGCGACGAATGGCAAACTACTATTAAAGATATGATCGAAGCGGGGGCCAAGGTAAGCGACGAACAAAAACCTATTTTGCTTGACTATTTGGCAAAGAACTACAAGCCATAGGAGGTGATAGGGGAGAATTAAGCTGAAAGTATTTTTAACTCGTCAGGAAAGTAGGGGTGGTTTTGATAAGATTTTACGATTGTATTATTTAGAGTTACTTCAGGTTGTTTAAATCTCCCCAAATAGCCAGTTGCTATTAAGCCTAATATAGCATAGTTAGGTCATCATAAAAAATATTATAAAAGGAGTTGATTGATTTGAAAAAGTTTCTGGTAATATTCTCAATAATTCTAACAGCATTTGCTCTGACTTCATGTTCACCTTCCAGTAAGGCCAATCTATCTGTCTATGGAGATGTTGTCTCTAAAAATGGGTGTGTCCTGCAGAGCCGCTTTACTGTCGATGATCGTATCGTATTTAGGATAAATGTCATTGATCCAGCCACAAATAAACAATCCGAAAATGCAAAAGTGACCTTACATTTAGGCACAGGCGAAAATTTAGAAATGAAACTTGGCTTACATCCAGCAAAGGATCCGAATGCACCGAAATTCTGGACGGTCGGATATACAGTAACCGACAAGACACCTACGGGCACATTGGATTATTATGTGACCGCCGAGGAAAATGACAAAACAGGTGAATTCCGCCCATTTAACGTAAAACCTTCATTAATTACGATAGTTTCAAAATAAGCATATAAAAGAGAAAACTTGAGAAAATAAATATTCTCAAGTTTTTTTTAAATCACACACTGCCGGCAACAGGGGCGCTAACGATAAATTTTTGCCAAAATTAACCGGACAGGAAAGGAATGAAAATGAGAA
>VEPD01000123.1 GCA_012027035.1 Ruminiclostridium sp.
CAATTATTTCTGTAAGGCGCATAAATGCCGATATTATAATGTAATTCGCGCTGTAGTATTACCGAACAAAATGAATATGCTTGTGCCGATAACTCCAAATGCTGCCGCTGCCAGGAAGTTTGCCGCCGGTGATATATTCCACAAAAATGCGCTCGAAAGCGCTGCAACTGAAACCACAACATCTCTTAGAAGATAATATGTTCCAAAAGTTGACGCCTTGTTTCCTTCATAAGCCAATTTTACAATGAGAGCCTTTCTTGTAGGTTCTCCAAACTCTTTCAGTCCACGCACGATAAAAGCTATTATCAAAGCAGGCATTGCCTTTGAAAATAGTAAAACCAATGGAAATAGTGTAAAGAAAACGAAGGTAATGGATATGCACAATTTGTCGGAGGTTTTTTCGGATAAATATGCCACTGGAATATATATCAGCATTGCCGTTACCATTTCTACCACTGTAAGCATACTGAAGGAAGCAGCTGAAATGCCATTGTTCTGCATAATCCATACTACTACAAAAGCATAGGGGATTTGCTCGGCAAACCTTATGAAAATATCGCTCACCAGTAATATTCGCAGTTCCTTTGACATTTTAACAAACGTGTCTCTCAGTTTTGGAGGTTTTGACTTTTCTTCACTTTTATCTTCAATAAAACGGTGAATAAACCACAGAGCAAATATTCCAAGAAAAAATGCTATGGCAAAGGATATTCTTGCACCGGCTGTAATGCCGTATAAAGTGATAAAAACACCGCCGATTACAGGCCCTAGCGCCATCGGAATCCTTCTTGTCAAAGAATGTAGCGATACCCCCATGGTTTGTTTTTCTTTTTTTACAGTTGCCGATATCAATGACAATACTGCCGGAAGTGAAAGCGCTGTCCATGAAATGAAGAATACCGCTCCGATCAATACCGCCTGCCATACCGGGAATGCAATGATAATAGCATAGCCAAGCATGGCAACGCATGTATAGACAAATAAGGCCTTCTTATAACCAAGCCAGTCGGAAATGTAGCCCCCGACATAGGAGTAGACTGCGCTCAAAAAATTATCCATCGAGTTTAAAAGTCCTACCGCAAATGTAGTTCCGCCAATAGCAAGAAGATACACCGGCAGAAACCTTTCCCCCATTTTCTCACCCAGTCCAAGTACAATTGCCATCAATAACATAGAAAGCATACTTGTGTTGATTCCAAAGAAAGCCTTTGTTTTATTGATTTTTGTCAGTTCCTTGTCCATATTATGACACCCCTGTAGTTTAGAAAACATTAAGCCCGCTTCTCTATTGGGATAACGAATTCTTACTGATTCCGCTCATTTCTCCGCATCATTCTGTGCAAGCTCATAAAACTCATGAAGCTTCCGCTGTAAAATAGCCTTGTCTATTAATTTGGTCTTATACTCAGCAACAAGAGTCGGTGAGATATTCCGGCTTAAAGCATATTCTACCACATCATCGTCCTTATCGGCACATAGGATCACACCTATGCTGGGGTTTTCCTTTGCTTTCTTTACATCCCGGTCAAGCGCCACAAGATAAAAATCCATTTTCCCAATGTATTCAGGTTTGAATTTATCTATCTTTAATTCAAATGCAACAAGACATGACAATTCTCTATGGAAAAACACCAGATCAATATAGAAATCCTCATTGCCAACTTGAATTCTATACTCTTCTCCCACAAAAACAAAATCCTTACCAAACTCCAAAATAAACTGCTTCAGATTGGAAACAATCTGTTTTCTCAAGTCTTTTTCTTTGAAGCCTTCCGGCAATGACAAAAACTCCAGCATGTAATTGTCTCTTATGAAAGTAAGGTTTTCTCCAGCCGGAATCAATCCCAATGCCTTTTTTGCGTCTGAGATTGCGACTCTCTCAAATAGTGATGAATCAATTTGACGTTCAAGTTCTCTTGCAGAATACCGTTCTTTTTGGGTTATTTTTAAATAAAATTCCCGTTCTTCTGATGTTTTTGCCCTTGAAAAAATTATGCAATTATTTGACCAACTCAATTCTCTCGACAGTGTCGAGAGTTTTTCATCATCTTTATATATTTCGTAAAATTGCTTCATTCTCCAGATATTTTGTACCGAAAATCCTTTTACATCAGGATAATTTTTCGATAAAAAGTTAGCTAATGCCTTAACCGTTTGCTTTCCCCAACCATCAGCAACTACCTTTTTACTGACATATTCGCCAATTCCTAAGTAAAGGTCAATCAACTCTCTGTTCACATATGCATTAACTCTGTTTTTCGCCTGCTCTATCAGCCCGATGATTTCGTTATAACTATTGGTTAAATCTACACTCATTTCTTTACCTTACCGCTTTTGATTTCAATGATTTTGCTGACCTTCAGTAAAATTAGTGTTTGTCATAATTTTATAAATACCATTACCTGATTAATAAACACATTCATTATATCACAGTCTGCAAGTAATAATAGCTTACTTTTCTTTTACATCTTTGTCATTCATTATTTAATACTATTCCTGACATATGCCCTACACGGGAAAACAGTATTAGAACCCCCACAGCCTGCTCACGCCGGTAAACTGATGCCGGAGCCTGCAGTCATGCCCGCCGTTCAAGCCTTTTCAATCCTCACCTTGCTGCCGTCTCCCTGCATGGACGGCGGTTCGACTATCAATCTTCTTGCCATCCTGCCTTTCAGTTCGGGCACATGGCTGATGAGCCCAATGACCCTTTCCTTGCTGCTGAGACGTTCAAGGGAATCGACAACCGTATCCAGAAGCCCTGCGTCGAGAGTACCGAAGCCCTCGTCCAGAAAGAAAAACTCCAGAGGGCTCTGGCCTTTGAGTTGGATTTGTTCAGACAGGGCAAGGGCGAGCGAGAGTGATGTTAAGAAGGTTTCACCGCCGGAGAGTGAGGTGACCATTCTGTGTACTCCTCCATTGGCATTGTCCCTGATTATAAACCCTGCGTCAGTATCCAGTTCAAGGGCGTATTTGTACCCTGAAATTGCTCCAAGAGTCTCTGACGCTTTAGCCACGACATATGCAAGCCTTTCTTCAGCGATATAATCTATAAAGCTGTTATCCTTTCCACGGTCCGCTCTCAATAGCCTGCCTATGGTATCAAGCAGCCCATATTCCTTTGTCAGTTCAGTACTTTTGCTGTTCAATTCCATCCATTTTTCATGCTTGCTTTTCAAATAATTCAATCTGCTTTTTGCTACCTCGCAGCGGGAAACACACTCCTCCCTGAAGGCTTCTGTCTGCTGAAATGCACTGCTTATGCGGTTCCAATCTTCGTCTGTGATACTTCGGGAATCCAGGCGCTTCAACAATATACCCTTCTGGGCCTGAATATTTGTCCATGCCTTTTCATATTCGTTTATTTCACTCGTAAGGGTTTTCTGAGTGTCCTTCGGAAAGATGGATTTTTCCACTTCGTCAATGCTATCAAACCCTTTTTCCAGCAGAGCCGAATTCAGCCTGACCTCTTCATTCAGTTTATCCTTTGAATAAATGCCATGC